>JAGDAG010000271.1 GCA_017959625.1 Abditibacteriota bacterium
ACACATTTTCGGGAGAAAAGTATGAAAAAGCTTGTTTTGTTTATCTGTTTTGCCCTGCTCGCCTCCGCCGCCTGCTGCCAGACGGTGAACAAGTGCGCTTTGGGCTACGTTTACAGCTTCGGCATCACCCGCACCTCTCTTGCCAACGGCGTGGTGGTGGGTGGAGGGGAATACGTGATAACCCCCACCATGGCCGTTTACGAGAGCTATGACAAAAACCACGGCTGCATAGACGACAGGCCCGTTTTTCTGTCGGTGACCACAGGAAAAGCCTATGAATGCAAAACCGTTTTTGCCGACAAGGACAACAATCTGGCGCTGCTGAAGCTTCCGGAAAAGCTGCCCTGCAACATGAAGATAGGCAGCGGAAGGGATATCGGCAGGATAGGCGTAGCCACCCTGGGGCAGTTTTACAACATGATGGCCATCAAAAACCCCTACAAGGCCCAGGTGACGGGGATAGACCGTATCAAAAAAGACGAAGAATATTTTCCCGGCTTCACCGAGATCAGGACCTCCTACGGGGTGCAGGTGGACGTAGGGGAGGTGAAAACCATTTTCCTCTGCAACCTGCCCAAGGACAGGACCGCTCCCCTGGGGAGCATGGTCACCTCCTCCAAGGCGCTGGTGGGCCTGTTCAACTATATCTACGAATTTTCCAGCCAGTATAAGGAAATGAACCACGGACGGGTGATACTGGGCATGTACGCCCTGAAGGAAACGGAAGCAAGAGACATACCCTTCGAAAACGCCGATACCACCCCGGACACCGGAGAATACAAGCTGGAGCAGTTTGAAAAGTTCGACGTGGTGTTCAATATGATGGAAACCGGCAACTACGACGGCGCCGCGGAGATACTGGGTTCCCTCACAAAGGAGGTCCCCGACTGCGCTATGGCCTTTGAGCTGCTGGGGCGCTGCCGCTATGAGACCGGCAAAGACGAAGAAGCCGCCGCCGCCTTTGAAAAGGCTGCGGAACTGGATCCCGGACTGGCGCTCTGCCGCATACGCCTCGCCCAGCTGAAGGGCGACGGGGAACGCCTTTCAGCCCTGGAAGCCCTTTCGCTGAAATTCAAGGACGATATAAGGGTGTGGAACGCCCTTTTCGACGAATATTTTGACAAGGGCGACGCGCAGAAGGCAGCGGACGCCGCCCGCAACGCCCTGAAGCTTTCCGGCGACAACGCCCGGGTGCTGCTGAACAACGTCCTGGCCGTGAATATGGCGGGAAAGGAAAAGGAAGCCCTGGCCGTGGCGGAGGCGCTGTATTCGTATATGCCCGGCATGCCCAGGCTGCTGGACCTTATGGCGAACATTTACCTGAACCAAAAGGAATACGACAAGGCCATAGACGTCACCGCCCGGCTGATGGACGTTTCTCCCGAAAACCCCATGCCTTACGCCTACTACGGCGAGATACTTCTCTCCCGGGGGGAGAAGGAGGACGCCCGGGGCTTTTTCCTTACGGCAAAAGAGAAGCTGGCCCAGGGAGAATCGGCGGAGTTTCTGGACGCCTGGCTCAAAAAATGCGAATGACGCAGGGGCCGGCCGTTTCATATCCGGGTGAACGGGACCGCGGTTTTAAAAAATTCGGGGAGGATGGCGCTTGAATAATAGCGGAAACAAGAAAAAACGGTTCGTATTCCTGATTTTGCCCCTGCTGCTATTGGCCGCCTGCGGCATAGTTATCGTTGTTTCAAACAGCAAGAGCCCGGCCATCAGCAACAGGGAAGGTTTTTCTGTCCGAAAGATCTCCGACGATCTTTTTGACAGGATGAAAAGCGGAAATACCTATAAAAAAGACTGTATCGTTCCCCGTAAAGACCTCCGTTATCTGCTGGTGCTGCACAAAGATAAAGACGGCAATACGCATCAGGGGGAAATGGTGGTGCATAAACTGATAGCTGAGGACGTTCTGGAGATCTTTGAGAAGCTTTATGACGCGGGTTATCCCATAGAACGTATGACGCTCCCGGATAACTACATGGCGGACGACGAGACGATGATGCGCGACAACAACTCGTCCTGCTTTAATTTCAGATTCATATCACATACAAACAAGATCTCAAAGCACGGACTGGGGATGGCGGTAGATATCAACACGCTGTACAATCCCTATCATAAAACCGTGACGAACGAAGACGGCGTTACGGAAGAAGTGACAGAGCCCGCTACGGGAAAAGCCTATCTGGACAGAACGCGGGACTTTGATTACAAGATAAACAAAGGCGATCTGTGTTATAAGCTCTTTACCGAAAAAGGGTTCGAGTGGGGCGGAGACTGGACAGACCGAAAGGATTACCAGCATTTTGAGCTGCCGACAAGCATCACCGAAAAGTATTCCGGAGCGTATGCGCGATAGGGGCCGCTGCCGGCGCCACCTTCGCCGGAGAGACGCCCTTTGCCGTTATAAAAACCCGGCTGCAGCCGCTGATACCGGGAAAACTGCTTCTCCCGTTCCGGCGGCCGCTTTCCGTAATAAAAAACTGTTTCCGCTTCCCGCTTTTGCGGGGAGCGTTTTTTTTCGGCGCCGAATTTTTAAAAAACAGAGTTTAATAATTTGGACCCGTTGACGGCTTTCCGACGGCGGGTGTATAATAAAAAAAAGCGTTCCGCCGGTACGTTTGCGCCGGGGACGGGACGCGTATAATACGGAGATGAGAAACGATGAAAATGAAAAAACTGATCATTGCGGCGGCGCTG
>JAGDAG010000272.1 GCA_017959625.1 Abditibacteriota bacterium
ACGTGAGCCCCAAGCAAAACGGAAAGGCGGCGGAGATACCCATAGCCTACACAGTGTCGGCGTCGGAGACCAACGCGGGCACCGAGGAGATAGACAGAGATTATATCGAAGGCTTCAAGGGCCTGGGCTTCGAGATCACCTGGTTCGACGCCTACGTACTCCGCAACGGCTTCCCCGCCTGCATAGGCAACTACCACAAGCCCATAGGGGACATGATAGACCCGGTGCGGTATCCCCACGGTATGGAGCCTCTGGTGAAGCTGGCCAACGACTACGGCACCCATATCATGATGTGGTTCGCCCCGGAGGGGGTGGGCAAGGACACCTTCCTCTCCAAAGAGCATCCCGAATGGGTCATGTCCGTCAGCGGCAAGGACGACACGGGCAACTTTGCCCTTATTGACCCGGAAGCGCAGGACTTTATGGTGGACGTGCTCTCCGAGGCCTTCAAGACCTGGGACGTGAGGGTGTGGAAGACCGACTCCGGCACCGATGAAAAAGCGGTGGTCACCTATTCCGGCGAGACTTCCCCCCAAAGAAAGGGCATCGCCGAAAACAGGTGGGCCCGGAGCCTCTATGACTTCTGGGACAGGATACGCGAGAGAAAGCCCGACCTTTTGATAGACAACTGCGCCGGCGGCTGCACCCGCCTGGACCTGGAGACCATGAGCCGCAGCATAATAATGTGGCGCACCGACAGCCACGTGTGGGCCATATTCAACGACGACCGCACCGCCATCCTGAACCAGCTGGCGGTATGCCGCCTCAACGGCTACGTGCCCTGGCACACCTGCGGGCAGGGCGGCTATTCGCCCTACCACATACGCTCCGGCTTCAATATGGGCCTCTCCTACGTGAACCCCCTGTCCGGCATGACGCAGGAGGACAAGGATATGCTGAAGCGGGGAGTGGAGGAATGCAAGCGCCTGAGGAAATACCTTTGGGGCGATTATTACACCCTTTACTGCACCGACGAACGCAGCGACCAGTGGTGCGCCTGGCAGTATAACAGAAAAGAAGAAAAGGACGGCTGCTTCTTTGTGTTCCGCAGAGAGGCCTCTCCCTTTACCGCCCTTACCGTGAGCCTGAAGGATATAGACCCGGACGCCGATTACAGCGTGTCGGTGTATGAGACCTACGACCTGAAGGAAACGAAAACCATGAAAGGCAGCGAGCTTGCGGAATTCAACGCGGTGATACCGGAAAAACCCGGCAGCCTGCTGGTGGAATACAAGGCCCTGTAAAAAAGGCCCGCTGCAGACAGCCTTTTTCTGCGGCCGGCAGCCTGCCGGCGGAACACAAGGCTCTGTAAAAAAGGCCCGCCCGCCGCATTTGCGGCGGGCGGGGTTTGTTTATACCCGGGTTTCCGGAAACACCGTTCCGGCGGCCCCTCAGCGGCTCAGCCACAGGGCGGGGCGGACGCCGTAGGTGATGCCTCCCTCGTGGGGGAACTCTATAACGCCGTCCTCGTCCGCAAATCCGTTGTCCCGGGTGATGAAGCAGTCCCGGGCGTATATATGCAGCTCGTCACCGCCGGAAGCGACGGCGCCTGCCGTTTTCGAACTCCTGCATTTGCGGGCTTCAGCCGACGGGAAAAGGGCGGTGAGCTCGGCGGCGGAAAGCGCGAAGCATCTGTCCCGGGTGGAAAAAGCCTTCCTTTCGGCTGCCACGTCCCGCGTGGCGATATCCGCCTCCTGCACCAGAGCCTTTTCGCTTTCGGAAAAAGCAAACCGGAAAAACTTGCCGTTGAGATACTCCCGCAGGCTGCCTTTTTCCCAGGTCTTGTAGTCCGGCTCAAGGTAATACAGTATGTCCTTCGATACCGCCATGGCTTTTTCGTCTTTCACTTCCAGAACTATCCACTCTATGGGCTCCTTGCCGTTTTTTGCGTTGCCGTCCTGCTCCGCGGAGCCGAAAAGCAGCCTGTCGCCCTTTGCCAGGGGCATGCCCTTTTCGTATTTCTTCGCTTCCCGGGAGAGGGGGAACTTCGGCGCGTTTATATGCCCCGTCACTTTGAGGGGAGTGTCTTTTTTCACCCTGATCACCGGGCGCACCCCCTGCTTTTCAACGCCGCCGGCCTCCCGGGGGACGCCAAGGCTGTCCACGTAAGTGAAGGCGCTGCCGGGGATCTTTCTCAGGGCCCAGGGGCAGCAGCCGTTTTCCGTTTTCATATCGGCAAAGGGGGCGGACTCCGCCTTTCTGGTTTCGGCTCCGTCAAAAAAGCCCCACACCGATAAGCCGTCGTCCACCCACAGGTCGCCGAAGCCCTGAAGCAGGGTCACCTTGTCGGCGGTGGGTTCTTCGGTGTAGCTCCATTCCAGAAGCTTCTCCTGCTCCTCCGGAGAAAAGCATTTCTCCAAAAACTCCGTATTCAGCCGCAGCCGCAGAAGCGAGGTCTCCCATTCTTCTCCCAGCTCCTCCCGGGAGCAGGACTCGGGGATATATCTGCATATAAGGGTATAAAACGGAAGGCCCTCTCCGCCGGGAGAGCCGGCGGTGAGCACTATCCATTCCAGGGGCGTCTTTTCCCCCTCCGAAGGATAAGAGCCGAATACCGCCACGTCTCCGGGGCGCGGAGCCGCGCAAAGGGCGGCCGCGCAGGCCGCCAATAAAAACAGGGTTGCAAAGATCTTTTTCATATCGTTTCCTTGTGTTTTTCGTTTTCCGGCGGCCTGTTATTCCGTCTCTACGTAAACGCCGTGTCCGCCCCTGTTATAGAGGCTCATGGAGGTTTCGGCTGCCGCCATTTCCTTATATACGCTTTCCGGCAGGCTGTCTTCCCCCGCCTTTGAAACAGTCTTTATCCATATTGCCGGGCGCAGGCCGGCGAACTGCTCCTGGTGATGGCCCCCGAAAAAGCGCACTCTTCCTTTTTCCGTGATCTCCGCCCACGAACCGAAATCGTCTCTGGTGGTGAACCGGTCCTTATAGTATATGCCGGCTTCCTTGGGCAGGCTCTTTTCGGCTGCCGGGGTGCAGACGCTCTTCCGGGCGGCCGCCGTGGGGAAAAGCATGTCCAGCTCATGGAGCGAAAGCAAAAAACACCTGTCTTCGAGGACGCGCTTTTCTTCTCCCATATCATAGCCGCAGTAAACGTGCTTCTCCGGAAGGATAAGGGCTTTTTCCCCGGCGGAATAGTCGTTTTTGTAAAATTTGCCGTCAAGGAAGCCCCGGGGGGTTTCGTCTCCGTATCGCAGCTGATACAGTATTTTTTTGGTCACCGCCAGGGCTTTGCCGTCCCGGACGTCC
>JAGDAG010000273.1 GCA_017959625.1 Abditibacteriota bacterium
ATAATCCCTTCGTGCGCCTTTTACGACCTTGACGCAAAATACGTTCCCGGGGCTACCGGCGAGATATGCCCGGCAAGGATCTCCGAGCGTGTTTCAAAAGAGGCGTCGGACCTTGCGGTCCGCTGCCACAGGGCCCTGGGCTGCAAAGGCATCTCAAGGACCGATATCATAATCACGCCGGAAGGCGGCATGGCAGTCCTGGAGACCAATACGGTGCCGGGGATGACTCCTACCAGCCTCGTTCCCCAGGCCGCGGCGGCGGCGGGCATCGGTTTCGGCGAGCTCATGGATATCATGATAGAAAACGCAGAAAATGAAACGCAATAAAAGAATCAATCAGAACAATCTTGATACTCCGATAATAAAGGACAGCGAGCACAGCTTTAACGAAAAGGCAAAGAAGCAGGCGCTTTCCAATTTTGTTATCGTATTCAGGCTTTTTCTTTTTTTTATAATCTGCGGTTTTATCTCAGGCTTCCTGTTCACCTATCCCGGCTTCGAGGTCAGGAACATAAAGATCAAGGGAGTGAAGTATTCCGACGCCTCCAAAGCGGAGAAAGCGGCGGGAAGCTGCCTGGGAGAAAACGTATTTGCGGTGATGTTTGCCGGCGGCAGAAGGACAAAGGCTGTCAGCGCCCAGAACGAAGTCGTTTCGGTAAAGTCTTTCGTCACGCTTCCGGACACCCTTACTTTGGCGGTCAATGAACGGAAGCCCTTCGTCCTCGTAAAAAACGGCAAAAACGAATACCTTGCGGACAGAAACGGGACCGTGTTCCATAAAATGGCGGCCCGGGACAGAGTGAAGTCTGTTCCTGTCATAGTATCGGGGGCCGGCGTCCCCTGCGGAAGAAAGATATCGGAAGCCACCGCAGACGGATACAAAAAGGAGCAGCTGAAAAAACAGGCCGAGGAAACGGAAGCCTTCAGGCGGAACGCGGCGTCCGGAAAGCCCGGCAGGTTTTCCGATACCAAAGAGATAGAGGCTTTCTATAAAAACAGGATAGAGAGCCGGCAAAAAGAGATATACAACCTTCAGTATCTTTTCAACGTTGCGCTTTACGCCTCGGAGGTGGGTATCGGCCTTGAGAAGCTGGAAGTGGACGGGAATTCCTCTCTCATCCTTTATCTTTCCGGAGACGGCCCGCTGGTGGAATTCGGCGCCCTGGCTAATACCGCGGAAAAGCTGGATATGCTTTCCGTTATCTGTAAAAAAAGACCCGATATAATCAAAAACGCCCGGGAGATATGCCTTCTGGACGACGAGACCGCTACCTATAAACCGAAAAATAAGGCCCGCCGGTAGTTTCATATAAGGAGAATCAAATGGTTCCTATAAGTCACGGAAAAAGCTGGCTCGTCCAGCTGGTGATCCTGTGTTTTATCCTGGGCGTTCTGTTCGCCCTCACCTTCAAGACCCAGATCCAGGCTATGAGGGAGGGGATACCCATAAGAATGGCGGACGCCGGTTCTCTTCTCAAGTATGCAAAGGATGAAAACATCAAGCTTCAGAAGGAGCTTGCGGAACAGAAGCAGCTGACGGAAAAAATGGCAAAGGAACAGGCTAACGGCGTGGTCAGCACCCAGAGGCTTGAAAACATACTCAAGGAATCCAAGCTCCTTGCCGGGACCAGCAGAGTGAGCGGCCCCGGAGTCATAGTGACTTTGATCGACAGCCCCAAGATATCCAAGGATTCCCCCGCCTATGAGATAGACCAGCTGCTGGTGCATTATTCGGATATAGTGCTTACGGTGAACGAACTGTTCAATTCCGGCGCGGAGGCCGTGTCGGTAAACGAACAGAGGATCGTCGCCAATACCTCCATCCGCTGCGCCGGGACTCCTATCCTCGTGAACAATATCCGGGTGTTCCCGCCTTACGTCATCAAGGCCATAGGGAACGCCGACGACCTTTATACCGGCATCAATATGCCGGGGGGGACCGTGGCGGACCTGCAGGTCCTGGGTATGCTTTCCGTGACCAAGGAAAAAAAGCTTGAGATCCCCGCCTACACCGGGTCTTCAAAGTTTACTTATGCCAAGGAGGAGACAAATTGAAATCGGGGCGCGTAAAAAGCTATCTTTATCCCGTTCTTGCCTTTGCCGCGGGGCTCTCTGTTTATTTTCTGCCCTTCCAGCTTCCGGGCAAATGGGCGGGTTATCTTTCGCTGGCTCTTCTGGCAGGCCTTGACGCCATCACCGGCGGAGTCAGGGCGCGGCTTCAGGGCAATTTTGAAGATTTTGTTTTTCTTTCGGGCTTTTTCTGCAACGCCCTGCTTGCGGCGGCCCTTGCCTATATAGGCGATCTCCTCCGGATAGACCTGTTTCTTGCCGCCCTGATAGTTCTGGGGGGAAGGATCTTTCTTAATCTGTCTATCATAAGGGTCGAATTTCTGAAGCAGAGGATAAAAAAGGACCCGGGCAGGCAATAAAAATTTCTTGCCAATGCCGCTTTTTTGTTATATAATATAAGTGTATAGTTTTTCTTAGGTGTTTTGTTGTGAATAAACGTTATCATCTGGCATGCGATCTTGGCTCAAAAAGCATAAAAGCGGCCGTCGGCTGTTACGATCCTTCCAGAAACACCGTAAAGATCCTCGATGCGGCCTATGCAAATTCCTCGGGTATAGAAAAGGGGCTCATCGTAGATCCCGAGGCCGCCAGCGGGACGGTGATAGACCTTGTGTATCAGCTGGGGCTTTCCAAGTCCGATCTCGGCAGGATAAGCTTCAACCTGAGCGGCGCCGGGCTCCTTTCCCAGAACCTGACGGGGGAGCTGAGGTTCCCGCAGCCTGCGCAGGTCACCTACGGTATCCTGGACAGGCTGGACAAGGTCATTGCGGATTCCGCCCCTATAGCCGGAAAAAGCGTAATGTTTGTCACAAACAAAAAATACTTCATAGACGGCGAATTCGTTTTCGAGCCTCTGGGCGAGCGCTGTATGCGTTTTCAGGGCGAGAACTTCCTGGTTTATTCGGACGACCGGCAGAAAAACGCCCTTACCCGCCTGGTGGATCTGCTGGGCCTTAAGACCATAGATATCTTTCCCGAGGGCATGCTCTCTGCCGAAAGCTGCATCAAGCAGGCCGAGAGGGATCTGGGGGCAGTGCTCGCGGACGTGGGCTACGAAAAAACGGATATCGCTGTTTTTGCAGACGGCAACATACAGCTTTGCTACGTGCTTCCCGTGGGCATCAGGGATATAGTCAATA
>JAGDAG010000274.1 GCA_017959625.1 Abditibacteriota bacterium
CGAGAACTCGCCGGTCTTGTCCATTGGCCCCGAATGCGGGTACCTGTTCTTTACCGGCAATCTGATACAGCCTTCGGACCACCCCTTTTTCAGAGAGGACAAACGGGGCGCGGGATCAAACGTCATGATTTCCGGCAACATGGGCAGGACCCCGTAAGATGCTGCCGCATATATCTTTTTCAAAGAGAGTGATATGAAAAGATTTTTGCTTATCGTTATTGTTTTATGCGCCGCCTGCAGCCTGTATGCGGGCACGGAAAAGGTGGCCAACGTGCTGGACTTCGGCGCCAAAGGCGACGGCATTGCCGACGACACGCCGGCTTTCAGAAAGGCCGTCACCGCCTCCCGGGAGCAAAAGATCCCGGTGTTCGTCCCCCGGGGCGAATTCAGGCTCACTGACACCATTGCCCTGGAGGAGCAGTCTATGAAGGGCGGCGAGCCCGGAGCATGGAACGCCGATTCGGCGCCCATGGCAAAGCTTATCATAGACCAGGAGAAGGGCCCGGGCATCCATATGAAGAACTCCACGTCCCTCTACGGCATAGCCCTCATTTATGACGAGAGGAAAACGGAAACTCATTTCCCTCCTGCCGTATATCTGGACGGAAACGGCATCAACATACAGAATCTCAGGCTCCAGTACTGCTGGGACGGCATAGCCTGCAACCCCAAAAACGGCCCCGGCAGGGTGAACATCGAGAACGTGTTCGTGGTGTCCTGCGGCGGCTGCGCAGTGACCATCACCGGCACACTGGACATCCCCACCCTGCGGAACATCGAGGTGTGGAACAACTTAAACCGCCCCAACGTGACCGCCTTCCGCTTCGGCTACAACGACGGAATCAGCTGCTGGAGGCTCTTTTCCATGAACAACCAGATAGGCTTTCAGACCATAGATCCCCCCAAGGAATGGCCCTTCGGCGACACCGGCTCCTGGGGCACCTTCGTGGACTGCGCCACCGACGCCACCAGCATCTCCTGGGACATCCAGGGCAAGGCCATGCACCAGCTGGGCATCACGGGAGGCCTTTACTGGGGGCACCACAAGTTCCTGCAGGTCACAAACCCCAACTCCGACGTCACCGTCTCCGGCTGCCAGTTCTCCGACAACGGCGACTCGGCCATCCATCTGGCGGACGCAGGCAATATCATCCTTTCCGGCTGCAAATTCGGCAGGGCCCAGGAATGCGAGTATCCCTTTATAAGGGCGGAAAAGGGAAAAAGCCTCATAGTCAACGGCTGCTCCTTCAGCGAACGCTCCTCCGTGCTTTCCATAGGGGAAGGCCTGGAGATGCTGTCCTTTACGGGCAATATCATCAAGCCTTCGGAGTATCCCTTCCTGCTGAAGGATGAACGTTCGCCGGGCAGCATGATAACCATCGCGAACAATACGGGCAAAAACCTGAACTGAAAAACGCGGGACAAACGTCCCGCTTTTTTTTCTCCCGCGTCACGGGCCGCGGGCCCGGCGCCGATTTGCCTTTAGGGCGGTTTTGTGATATAATAAAATTTGAATAATATTACAAATATAGGTCCAAAAAGGAATCAATATATGCCAACAGTTGTTGGGGTCGCTTTCAAAAAAGCTGGCAAGGTCTATCATTTCGGCACCAACGGTCTTGATCTTCATGAAGGGATGAACGTCATCACCCACACCAAACGCGGCTGGAAAATGGGGCTTGTAGTCA
>JAGDAG010000275.1 GCA_017959625.1 Abditibacteriota bacterium
CTGTATCTTTCGTGCATGGACAAATGAAAGAAAAAATATCCTGCATAAAAATTCGCCCGGGGGACCATTCGCTTCCGGGTGTGACGAAAACAGCCTCGGGCTACAACGTCACGGTGACTACTCCGGCGGCAAAATGCAGCCTGGTGCTCCTAAGGGACGGCGAAGAGACCGTGATACCCATGGACGCCTATGCCTGCGGCGATTCCCGGAGCATCCTGGCGGAAGGCCCGGACATGAGGAAATACCGCTACGCCTTCCGTCTGGAGGGCTTCCCGGAAGGTTCCCCCTGCAGCGACGGGCTTTATGGGGACATATACGCCAAAAGGCTGTGCACCGAAGGCGGGCCCCGGGGCGTCTTCGCCAAAACCGAAAGCGCCTCCTTTGACTGGAAGGGCGACCGTTTCCCCCGTATCCCCATGAAGGACGCCATAGTTTACGAAGCCCACGTAAAGGGCTTCACAAAAACGGCAAAAACAGCCTTCCCCGGCACCTTCCGGGGGCTCCAGAGCCGCATAGGCTACCTGAAGGCGCTGGGGATAAACGCTTTGGAGCTGCTGCCGGTATTCGAATTCGACCATCTGGAACCCGTTTTCAAGCACCCCGAAACGGGAGAGGCGGTGCGGAACTACTGGGGCTACGCCACCACGGGTTTTTTTGCCCCAAAGGCTTCCTACGCCGCCGGAAAAAACCCTTCCGCCGAGCTGAAGCGCCTGGTGAGGGCCCTGCATAAAAACGGCATAGAGCTGTGGCTGGATGTGGTCTTCAACCACACCGGCGGAAAACCGGAGGCTCCCGTCCTTGCCGCCTTCGGAGACTATTACCTTTTCAAAAACGGAAAGCCGGCGGATCTCACCGGCTGCGGCAACACAGTAGCATGCGGCCGGCCGGAGGCCCTTCGGTTCATAGTGCGGTGTCTGGAATACTGGCGCAGCGAATACCATATAGACGGCTTCCGTTTCGACCTGTGCTCGGTGCTTGCCCGGAACGAAAAGGGCGAAAACACCCACTCCTCACCCCTGCTTTCCGCCATAAACGCCAGTCCCGCGGTAAAGGGATGCAAGCTCATCGCCGAGCCCTGGGATGCGGCGGACGGCTACAGGCCGGGCTGGTTTTCCGCAAACTACCGCTGGTCGGAATGGAACGACCGCTTCCGGGACACCCTGCGGAGCTTTCTCACAGGCAGAGACGGCGCCGCCGCCGCCATGGCGGAGTGCATAGCCGGCAGCCCCGGCCTTTTTCCGAAACGGCCCGAGGCGTCGGTGAATTTTGCCGCCTGCCACGACGGCTTCACCCTTTACGACCTGTTTGCCTACAAGGAAAAACACAACGAGGCCAACGGCGAAAACAACCGCGACGGCTCGGACAACAATATTTCCGTGAATATGGGCACCGAAGGCCCCGCCGACGGGGAAACGGAAAAAAAGCGCCGGCGCTACGCCGCGGCAGCCCTGGCCCTGGTGCTGCTGAGCCGGGGCGTGCCCATGCTGCTCATGGGGGACGAAGTGCTTCGCACCAAACGGGGCAACAACAATACCTGGTGCCGGGACGACGAACTCAGCAGTCTCCCCTGGGAACAGATGAAGGCCCGCAGGGACACGCTGCATTTGACAAAAAGGCTCATCGCCCTGAGAAAAGCGTGTCCCTTTGCC
>JAGDAG010000024.1 GCA_017959625.1 Abditibacteriota bacterium
AATGTATTCCGCGCCGCCGCCGTTTTTTATGACGTCGCGCAAAAGGGCGACGTGCATGTCGGAAAGACGGCGGAACACGTCGCAGCATTCTCTGCCCAACAGGCCGCAGAACCAGATGGTAGCGGAATCGGCCCGATTTTCGTATTTGTTCAGATTCTCCAGATAGGCTTCTTTTACAGGGTCTCTTACGATACTCTGATAAACGATATTTGCGGCAACTTCTCTGGCAGCGTGCCTTACGCACTGCAGCCTTCGCCTTTCCTTTCTGTCAGCGTTTATGTCTGCCGTCAACGATTCATCCTCTGGGGTATAAAGCCTGTCGTGATATCGCCCTTTACGAAATATTCGTTTTCTATTATTTTCTGCTGATATTCTATGTTGGTTTTTATGCCTTCTATGTAAAACTCCGAAAGGGCTCTTTTCATACGCTTTATGGCGGAGGGCCTGTCCCTGTCGTACACAATGAGCTTGCATATCATAGCATCGTAGTAGGGAGGTATCTCATAACCGTCGTATATATGGGTATCGATACGGACTCCCGGCCCGCCGGCGGGAACGAACACTCTTATCCTGCCCACGGAGGGAGCAAAGTTGTTGGAGGGGTCTTCGGCGATTATACGGCATTCTATGGCATGCCCGCGGACCGTGATATCCTTCTGGCCGAAGGAAAGCTTTTCTCCTGCCGCTATCCTGATCTGTTCCTTTACTATGTCCACGCCGGTAACGAATTCCGTCACCGGGTGCTCCACCTGGACGCGGGTATTCATTTCCATAAAATAAAAGTTTCCGTCAGAGTCGAGAAGAAATTCCACGGTCCCGGCATTTTCGTAGCCCACGTAACGGGCCAGCGCCACGGCGGCCTCTCCCATTTTCCGCCGGGTCTCGTCGTTTATGGCGCAGGAGGGCGCTTCCTCCAGAAGCTTCTGGTTCCGGCGCTGCACCGAACACTCCCGTTCTCCCAGATAAACGTAATTGCCGTATTTGTCTCCCAGGAGCTGCACCTCTATGTGTCTCGGGTCGGAGATATCCTTTTCTATATACAGGCTGCCGTTGCCGAAAGACGCCTCCGCTTCGGCGGAAGCCACTCTGTAGGCGTTGGAGAGCTCGTCTTCCGAATTCACTATCCTTATTCCTCTGCCGCCGCCTCCGGCGGTAGCCTTCAGCCTTACGGGCCAGCCCATTTTCAACGCCGCTTCAAGAGCCTCCTGCTCGCTTTTCAGCAGCCCGTCGCCTCCCGGGATCACCGGGCAGCCTGCCTCCTTTGCCGTCTCTTTGGCCCTTGCCTTATCGCCCAGAAGCTCCATGGTCTCGGGCCCGGGGCCGATAAACACAAGGCCGCAGCTTTCGCAGGCCTCGGCAAAGCCCGGATTCTCGCTGAAATACCCGAAGCCCGGATGAACGGCGTCGGCGCCGGTTATCAGGGCTGCATTGAGTATGTTGGGCATATTCAGATAGCTGTCCCTGCTCATGGCCGGCCCCACGCACACAGCCTGGTCCGCCAGCTTCACGTGAAGGGAATCGCTGTCTGCCTCCGAATACACGGCCACGGTCTTGATATCCATTTCACGGCAGGCCCTGATGATACGGACCGCGATCTCCCCTCTGTTGGCAATAAGGATCTTTTTAAACACTGGGCACCTCACCTAAAACTGGGGATGGGTGGGACAGGAGACCCGCCCGTTCTGAGGATCGTAGGCATACTGTTCGCCGCTGACAGCGCATTTTGTCATGCTGCCGGAGAGGTTCAGCTCCGCCAGGCTTGCCGGCGCCGCTTCGTTTGTCTGCATATACATGCCTATGGCGCTTCTGACCTGCGCGATATTGTTCTGGCAGCTCACTGCCTTGCCGGCGTCCATGGCTTTGCCGTAGGTAGTGGTTTTTTCGCTGTGAGAATAATCCGTGAGCGTGTCCGGTTCCTTTTTTCCCGTTCCCCGCATCATAAACACGCACATGACCGCTATCACTGCAGCCACCACCAAAAGCCCGATATAAGAAGCCCCTTTTCTGTTTTTCATGATACGCCTCCTATTCTTTTATCACCAATATCACCTGCCCGTATTCCACGGGCGAATCGTCTTCGCAGCTCACGGAAACCACAGTCCCTCCGCAGGGCGCCTTGATATCGTTGACGATGGTGAAAGAGCGTATATGCCCTATCAGCTGACCCTCCTCCACCGTATCGCCGGGAGAAAGAGGAGCCGAAAACGAAAAGATGCCCACCATATCGGCCCGGACGTCCGAAGTCTTTTCCGGGGAAACGCGGCGCGCTTCGGGAACGGCGGCAGGCCGGCGGGACGCTTTTGACGCGGCCTTTTTCAGTTTTATCACCGTATCTCCTTCCGTCACGGAAAGCTGGGTGCAATTCGAATCCCGCAGCAGCATGGCAAGCTGTTCCGCTTTTTCAATATTCATCTTTCACCTACAGTTTCAATTTGAAAATAAGATAATTCAAAAGGGAGACCCCGGCGGCTGCCATAGCAAAAACAGCCATCACCACCGCAAAGATAACAAAGCCCATGAGCTTTGTGTCGGTATCCATGAGCAGCTGGTTGTTGTTGATAAGAAAGCTTGCAAATTTGTCCGCTTCCTGAAGCCCCTTCTGAAAATAGTCGTACAGAGGGCTGTAGCACAGATAGCCGATCCCCAGCGAAAGCAGCAGCACCACCGGCATAAGGGCCCTGTATTTATACTTCTGATGGGCGTTATATATGTGGCAGGTCTTGCAGTTTCTGGTTTTGCGTTCTTCCTCGGAATGGGGGTTGAGCATCTCCTTCAGCCTGTCGGAATACTTGTTTTTGTCGCCTGCCATAGAAAGCATCAGCAACGATTCGTCACAACAGCCCGTGCCCAGCTTCCAGCAGTTTTTTTTGGCGGCGAAGGCGGGACAGACTGCCTTTACCTCGGGAGCGCAGAAGTTGGTGTCCCAGCAATGGGAATTGATACCGATATCCAGAGCCTTTTTGTCCCGCGTCTTCTTTTTGATGGTCTTGCTCTTTATGAACATGTCTCTTGTTTCCAGGATCAGTTCCCTCACCAGCAAAACTATGCCCACTGCCAGCATTACGTATCCCAGTTTGGTATAAAGAGCGGTGAATTCCAGCAGAAAGAAATGGGGGGAGGGATCTCCCGGAAGATAATAGAACACCCTGTCGTAATCCCCCGCGGGAGTGTAGTAATACAAAAGGTACGGGAGCCCGTAAACAAAAGCGAGCCCCAGCACGAATATCCCTCTTCCGTATGCGTAGTCCAGGAAGAAAGCGACGGCCGAGGATATCACCGAAAGGATCCCCGACCAAAAGCACACCAGACCCACGTATTTGAGCGCATTGGCAAAATAAACCTGATCCGCCGGCTTCATGGCGCCGATCTCCCGTATGTTCCGGCCGAAATAAACTACCAGAAGATACAGAAAACTCATCAAAAACACCAAACCGGCTATGCGGAAAACAAAAAAGCCTCCCGCGCTGATGTATTCCTGTATATGATTCCTTTCTTTAAGGGGAGGTTTTCCCTTTTCTGCCGTTTTTTTCATGGCTCAATTATTCCTTGACACGCTCCAGATAATCGTTGGTCCGCGTATCTACTCTGATCTTGTCGCCTTCGTTTATGAAGAAAGGCACGTTCACCACCGCGCCGGTCTCTATGGTAGCGGGTTTTGAACCTCCGTTGGCCGTGTTGCCTTTTTCGTTGGCCGCGGTCTCCACCACAGTAGCAACGATGTTTGTGGGAAGTTCTATGTTTATAAGGCTGCCGTTATAATACACGGCCAGGACCTTGAGGCCTTCCTGAAGATACTTGATACCGTCGCCCACCGCCTCGGCGGGAACGCTTTTCAGCTCGTAGTCCTCATCCATGAAATACAGTTCGTCGCCTTCCCGGTAGCTGTATTCAAGGTTGCCCCTTTCTATAAAGGCCTGCTCCATTCTTTCACCGGCTCTCCAGGTTTTTTCCACGACCTTGCCGTTTTTGAGATTCTTCAGCTTGCTGCGCACAAAGGCAGGGCCCTTGCCGGGCTTAACATGCTGGAACTCTATAATAGTCCAAACGTCTCCGTCAACTACGATGGAAATACCGTTTTTGAAATCACTTGTATCCAATCTGATCTACCTCGCAAACATTCTTCTATTATATATTATACTGATTTTTCCGCTTTCTGTAAACCTTACGGATGCCGCACCAGCAGCGGACAGATCCCCGAATAATACAGCTCCATGGCCAGGGCGATCTGTTTGCTGTGGGCGTAAACGGGATCCTCCAGGATAACGATAAAAAGCCGGGTATTATCCTTTTCGGCAAAAGCCGCGATCCCGGAGGAATAATTCCGCACGGGCAGGAACCTGAGGTTTGTCTTTATATGCCTGAACCTTGACGAGACGCTCTTTATGCTCTTTTCCGCCGCAAAAAAGCCTTCGTCGGGAACCGCCGCCGAAAGCTCCAGGCTTCCGGGGACCGGCACGGGATACAGCGCCGTGAGTTCTATCATGGGATCGTCCGCCGTTTTTGCCAGGGCCTCGCAGTCCTGCATCACCTTTCTGATATTGCCGTCATAAACCGTAGTCACCTTGTTCAGCTTGTCCGGATGGACAGCGCCCCTGACGCTGAAAAGGTCCACCGTATAATCGCGCCGGAGCAAAAGGTCTCTCAGCATGAGGCCTTTGTTCTGTCTTTCCGTTCCCACGGCGGCGTCCGGCAGCAAAAAACGCACTTTTTGTTTGGGAAACCTGAAAATAAAGTCCTCCGCGGCCCTCACCCGCAGAGTGTGCTTTTTGCAAACGGTCTCGCCGAAGCCCTCCACCAGGGCGACGGCTTTTTCCAGATCCTTTTCAGCCTGCTGCTCCTCCGCCGGCATGGGATGGGATATGCTGAGAGAAAGCGGCAGCTTTATGACTGCGGCCGCGTGATACACGTATTCCTTCCCTCTCCGCAGCCTGACGGCGTAATCAAGAGCCGTCTGCCAGCCCTTTATGAGAGGAACGGCCAGATTGCTTTTGCCCTCCGGGAGCTTCACGGAGTTTTCCCGCAGGCTCAGGGAATGGCGGGCCTGGTCCGCATTGTCCGCAAGAGGCATTTTGGAACGCACGCCTTCGGTGGCCCTGGCAAGGCGTATGATCTCTTCGGAAGCGGACACGAAAATAATGCCCGCGTCCTTCATGGTGATATATCTGAAGGCGTCTGCAAAGGTGCCGGTGCCCGCCGGAGTGATGCGGGTTATGGAGCCGCAGTCTATGATTATGCCAGCGGGGTGTTCCCTGAGCAGCACGGCCGCCGCGGCCTGCAGGGCGGGCCAGATGTTTTTGTCCATCACGCCTATAAGGGTGACGGTGTCCCCTTTGGTTTCTATTATCATATCCGTTCCAGAAGCGCCAGCCTCACGGCGTTGAGGGCGGCCATGGCGCTGCGGAGGCGCACGTTATCGCGGGTGCCGGCAAAATGCAGCTCCTCCGTCCGGAC
Organism: Abditibacteriota bacterium; assembly: GCA_017959625.1. Lineage (GTDB taxonomy): Bacteria > Armatimonadota > UBA5829 > UBA5829 > UBA5829 > RGIG7931. Next base: position 5,452 of record JAGDAG010000024.1, read on the forward strand.
CCCGGCGCCGTCCGCCACTCCCATATAAACCAGGCCTACGGGCTTTTGGGGAGTGCCTCCCCCGGGGCCGGCAATGCCCGTAAGGGAAACGGCTATATCCGCCCCCATAAGGGCTTTCGCCCCCAGGGCCATGGCGGCGGCGGTCTCGGGGCTCACGGCCCCCTTCGTCTCCAGAACAGCGGCGTCGACTCCCAGCAGGGAGCGTTTCACGGCGTTGGAATAGCTCACCACCCCGCCGGGAAATATCTCCGAGCTGCCGGGAACGTCGGTTATAAGCTTGCTCACCAGCCCGCCGGTGCAGCTTTCGGCAGTTGTGACGAGAACGCCCTTTTCCCGGGCCAGGGCCACCGCCGTTTGGGCCATATCCGAGCCGTCCTCCGAGTAAAGGCTGCCGCCGAAAATGCTCCGGGCCTCCTCCACTCCCTTCCGGAGCTTCTCCGGGTCCGACGAGGTGACCCGCACCAGCACGTCCCCCTTGCCCACGTAGGTGGCGAAGGAGGGGTCGGCGCTGCGGGTACGCTCCCCCAGCATTTCCGCCACGGTGGATTCACCTATGCCGTAGATGCGGAGCATGGCGCTGGAAAGAGAAGCCGCCGCGGGAAATGCGGCCAGGATATAGGGCTTTACCGATTCCTCCCACATGGCCCTGAACTCCGAAGGCGGGCCGGGCATGGCTATTACGCATTTTTCCGATCCCTCAAAGCGTCCCCGGAAGGCGCAGCCCGGCGCGGTGCCGGCCGGGTTGTAAAGGGCCGCCCCCCGGGCGGGCACCATGGCCTGCTTGAGATTGTTTTCGGCCATAGGCTTGCCTATCCGGCGGAAATAGTCCTTCAGCCGCTCCGCCGCCGCAGGGTCGAAAACCAGCTCCTCCCCCAGCGTCTCCGCTATGGTCTCCTTGGTGAGGTCGTCGGGAGTGGGGCCCAGCCCCCCTATGGTAAAAACTATATCGCTGCGCCGGAGGGCCGCCCTCAGGCATTCGCCGATGCGGGCGGGGTTGTCCCCCGCCGTGGAACGGAAATACAGGTTGATCCCCAAAGCCGGGAGCCGGGCGGAAAGATACGCCGCGTTGGTGTCGGTGATCTGGCCCATAAGAAGCTCGGTGCCGGTGGATATTATTTCTGCGATCATATACGCCTCCAAAACATATATATTATACACCAAAAAAGCCCGCAAGGCAAAACGGCCCCTCCCGGAAACGCGGCATTTCGGGGCAGGTATTGACACTATTGTCTGATACCCTGTATAATGATATTAATCCGCTTCGGCGGAAGGGATACGGACGACATGCGTCAACCAATAGGAGATAAAATATGGACCGCTTTGTGTATTTACTCGCCGCCCTGTGCATCCTGGGCATGGGCGCGGCCGCATATTTGGGGACCTCCGCCGGCAGGGAAACCGCCGCCGTTCCGGCGCCCGGCGCCATGACCGCAACGCCTCCTTCGGCCCCTTCCCGGACCGCCCGGCAAAATGAGCCGCTGAAGGCCGAAATAAAGGTATCCGGGATAACCATCACCAGAGGCAGTTATGGCTATCCGGAAACCGACAACGATACCGACCTCACCTCCGAAGATTTCATCAATCATACCGGCAGGGACTCCGCGGGCAACAGGCTGGAGGGCGCCAAAGGCCGCTATCTTCCCCCGGAGCATATTCCGGACGTCAGAATGTATTATACTGCCCCGAGAGTTTTTTCAAGGCTGGTCCTCTACAGGCATTTCATAGCCTCCAGGCCGCAGATCACCAACGTATCGGTACATAAAAAGGTAAACGGCAGGGACTGCTTTATCACAGCCTATTTTGCCGACCCGAAGGATTTCGGCAAAAGGTACAGCCACAGGAGAGTCAAAATCAAAAAAGGCTTTGTCCTGACGGAATACGACATTTTTGATGACGCCCGGGGCTGTGACGCTTTAATAGCGTTTTTCGTCGATCCGGAGACCCGCAGATACCTGCGGGTCCTGACCCACAACGGGACCGACGTATGGGCGTCGGTGGGCTACAGGCCCCTGGACATAAAAAAAAGCGGGAAAAGATATGTGATCCTCACTTCAGGCGGCGTTGAGTATATCACCCTTGACAAGGGGCATATCATATCCGACATCTACCTTATGCGGTTCGAGCGCTTCTACCCCGAGTCGCCTATAAACGATGCTCCGAAGTATCACATCGAATCGGGGCAGATCCTCACAGACAACATAGTCCGCATCAAGTACCGAAACGGAGCCGTCGCCCACTATAAAGTGGCGCTCACATATGACGACTACCAAAAGAGTTTTCCGAAAGAAAGCAAAGCAGAGGACAAAAACATCATCGGCTGTCCTTCGGTCATCTGGCACAACGGCATGGAGTTTGGCCCGGAAAGCCTTGACACCATGCCGGCCTGGGACTTCAACGGTGACTCCACCAAAGAGCCGGTTTACAAATAGGGAGGCAATATCATGATCTACACATCGCCGGAGGAGCTCCTCCGGATATTCGGGGCGGAGCACCCCCTGGGGGTATGCTGCCGCCGGCTGGCAGACCCTGCCGGGCTGCCGGAGGGCGAGACCCTGCTGCCGGGAGGCATAAGGGCCATTTCCAAGCCCGAAGACCCTCTGAAAACCGAGGGCCGCTACGAAGCCCACAGGAAATATACAGACGTGCAGCTGGTGCTGAGGGGGACGGAGCTGGTGAAGACGGCGCCCATGAGTGCCTGCTCGGTTCTGGAAGCCTACGACCCGGAGGCCGACATAGAATGGCTCTCCTCCCGGGAGGAGTATCCCCTGCTGCTTAAGCCCGGCAGGCTGCTGGTACTGTTTCCTTCGGACGCCCACATGCCAAGCCTCATCCCACAGGACGGCAACACTTGCGTCCACAAGGTGATATTCAAGGTGCCGGTATTCTGACCGGAGAGCATATGATATAAGGAGAAGGCATTGATTGACAGACAAAAGGCAAAGGAGTTCGCCCTTATGTGGGCAGGCATCGGAAACGAAGAGCAGCACTGCCAACGCTTCTGGCTGGAGCTGCTGGATGATGTCCTGGGCTATGGGAACAT
>JAGDAG010000276.1 GCA_017959625.1 Abditibacteriota bacterium
AGGGCGGAGCCGTTAAAAAACAGTACCGGATCATTGACTTCAAGAGAAACAAGTTCGATATTGAAGGCAAAGTCGCTTCCATCGAATACGATCCCAACAGAAGCTGCCGCATAGCCCTCGTTTTTTACAAAGACGGGGAGAAGCGTTATATCCTTTGCCCTATGGATCTCAAAGTCGGCGACGTCGTCGTATCGGGCGAGAAAGTAGATCCCCGCTCCGGCAATTCGCTGCCTTTGGCAAATATCCCTCTGGGTACGCTGGTGCACAACATCGAGCTCAAGCCCGGAAAAGGCGGCCAGATGGTCCGCTCCGCGGGAGATTCGGCCCAGATCATGGCAAAAGAGGGCAAATACGTCACCCTCAGACTGCCTTCCGGCGAAATGAGGAACGTTCTCGGCGTTTGCTATGCTACCATAGGCCGCGTGGGAAATGAGGATCATTCCAACATTTCCGTAGGAAAGGCCGGCAGAAACAGATGGCTGGGCAAGCGTCCCACCGTCCGCGGCGTTGCCATGAACCCGTGCGATCATGCCCACGGCGGCGGTGAAGGAAAGTCTCCCGTCGGCCGCAAGACCCCTGTATCCAAATGGGGCAAGCCTGCTCACGGAACCAAAACCAGAAAGCCTAAGCTTGCATCCAACAGGCTTATCGTTCGCAGAAGAGACAAAAAGTAGAGGAGCCGCAATATGGGTAGATCATTAAAAAAGGGTCCTTATGCAGACCCCAAGCTGCTTGCCAAGATCGAAAAGATGAACCAGTCCGGCACCAAGTCCGTCATACAGACCTGGTCCCGCCGCTCTACCATCTTTCCTCAGATGATCGGTCATACCATCGGTGTGCATGACGGAAGAAAGCACGTTCCGGTGTTCATCTCCGAGAACATGGTCGGTCATAAGCTGGGCGAGTTCGCCATAACCAGGACCTTCAGGGGTCACCAGAAGTCTGAAAAGACTTCCAGATAAAATCGTATTATCGGAAGCAGGAGCTCCGGCTTCTGTTTCCGGCAGGAAACGCGCAGCGTAAGGCTGCCGGAATATTTATTTTTCCCAATGCAGTGCTGCATTGGATGATGGAGGTCAAAACAGTAATGGCTGAAGAAAAGAAACAGGCTATTGCAAAAGCACGTAACGTGCGAACCTCGCCGCGCAAGGCCCGTCTTGTCATCGACGAAGTCAGAGGCAAGAGAGTCGACGAAGCATTGGCTATGCTTAAGTTCACACCGAACAAAGCAGCCAGACTGATTGAAAAAGTGGTTCAATCGGCTGCGGCCAATGCCGAAAACAACTTCCATATGGACGCAAAAAATCTTAAGATAGCGCTCGCTATGGTTGATGGCGGCCCACTGATGAAAAGACTCAGATATGCACCTATGGGGAGAGGCTACAGAATGGTAAAAAGACTCAGCCATATCACCATCGGGGTAGAAGAGTGCGAGCCTTTGGTAAAAAAGGCAAAGGTAAAGAAAAATGTCAACCGGACACAGGCGGAATCTGAAGGAGGACAGGAATAAATGGGACAGAAAGTCAATCCTATAGGTCTTCGTATCGGCGTAAACAGGGATTGGGAATCCAAGTGGTACGCCAGCGATAAGGATTTTGCCAAGAAGCTGATCGAGGACGTCAGGATAAGAAAGACCCTCAAAAAGCTGCTTTATGAAGATGCAGTGTCTTCCGTAGAGATCGAAAGGCCTGCGGGCAACAAGGTCCGGGTATCCATCAATGCCGCAAAGGCCGGGCATATCATCGGCCGCGGCGGCGAAGGGATCGAAAGGGTCCGCAAAACAGTCGAAAAGCTTTGCGCTCCCAAAACACAGGTAAGTATCAACGTAGTGGAGATAGTTACTCCCGAGACCAACGCCCAGCTGGTTGCCGAATCCATCGCCCAGCAGATAGAAAAGCGCATCTCTCCCAAAAGAGCCATGAAACAGGCGGTCAAGCGCGCCATGTTTGCTGGCGCCAAGGGTATAAAGGTGCGTTGCGCCGGCCGTCTGGCCGGAGCCGAGATGGCCCGTATAGAAAAGGAAAACGACGGAAAAGTCCCTCTTCATACTCTGCGGGCAGATATCGACTACGGCTTTGCTGAAGCCTGGACCCAGTACGGCCATATAGGCGTCAAGGTGTGGATATACAAGGGCGACGTGCTTCCCGGACACAGAAGAAAGCTCCAGGATGCCGCTCCCAGAAAGAATCAGAGGCCCGGAGGCCGCAAGGGCGGACTGCGCCGCCGCAATCCTAATAACAACAGGGGGAACAAGCGAAATGTTGATGCCTAAAAAAACAAAATACAGAAAACAGCAGCGCGGTTCCCGCAAGGGCGTAGCCACAAAGGGAAACACTGTTGTATTCGGTGAATTCGGACTTCAGGCTCAGGAAGCCGCCTGGATCACCGCGAATCAGATAGAAGCCGCCAGAGTTGCCATGACCCGTTACATGAAAAGAGGCGGTCAGGTCTGGATCAGGATATTCCCGGACAAGCCCATCACCAAAAAACCTGCGGAGACCCGTAGGGGTAAGGGCAAGGGAAATCCCGAAGGCTGGGTAGCGGTGGTAAAGCCGGGCAGAGTTATGTTCGAGATCGGAGGAGTCGCTCCCGAAGTAGCATACGAAGCCGCGCGGCTCGCTATCCACAAGCTTCCCATCGACGTGAAGGTCATTGCCAAGGAAGTCAAGGAAGCCAAGGAAGAGGAAGGTGCATAGTGAAAAAGACCGAATTCAACAACAAGATCACAGCAGCATCCGATGCCGAACTGGAAAAGATGCTTTCCGACGAGAGAAAAAACCTCTTTACTCTCAGACAGAAGAAGGCCTTCAGACAGCTTGATGACGTTCATGCTATTCCCGAAGCCAAAAAGAACATTGCTCGTATTCTTACCGAGAAGAGAGCGCGCGAGTTAAAAGGATAATAATATGGATAGAGGAAGAAGAAAGATCCGCACAGGTCAGGTTATCAGCGATAAAATGGACAAGACTGTTGTTGTATCCATTACTTCTCTTGTGAAGCATCCTCTTTACGGAAGATTCGTCAAGAAGACCAAGAAATTCAAGGCTCATGACGAAAACAACGAGTGCGGAATAGGCGATACGATAGAGATCATGGAGACCCGGCCGCTGTCTAAGGATAAACGCTGGCGTTTTTCCAGAATGATCGAAAAAGCCAAGTAATTGACTATAAGGCTTTCTCGTGGTAAGGCGGTGTGCCTTTCTCACCGCCTTAAGCCTTGAAAGCCCGTTATGATTGAAAGGATAATTTTATGGTACAGATTTATTCCCGTTTGAAGGCTGCCGACAACAGCGGCGCCAAGGAAATACTTGTGATCAGAGTATTAAAAGGCTCCAATACCAGATATGCCGGTATTGGCGATGTGATCGTAGGCGCTGTCAAGTCTGCTACTCCCGGCGCGACTGTCAAGAAAAGCGAAGTCGTCCGCGCTGTTGTAGTGAGGACAAAAAAAGACATCTGCCGCCCCGACGGTTCCATCCTGCGTTTTGATGACAACGCAGCCGTTGTGATCAACAACAACAACGAACCTCGCGGGACCCGTATATTCGGGCCTGTGGCAAGAGAACTGAGAGACAGCGGATTTATGAGAATTATTTCTCTTGCCCCCGAAGTACTGTAGTTGGAGAGTATTTATCATGAAAAAATTCAAACAAGCTTATGAGGGCAAACTGAATATCAAGAAGGGCGATGAGATAATCGTTATTTCCGGCAAGGACAAGGGAAAGCAGGGCAAGGTCATCGAGGCTATGCCCGATAAAGGCCTTGTAAGGGCAGACGGCATCAATATTGCCAAAAAGCATCAGAAAAGCCGCGCCACCACCACAAGAGCCATCGCCCAGCAGCAGTCCGGCGAAATAACCATGCCTGCCGCTATCAGCGCCGAGAAGGTCATGCTCGTATGCCCCAAGTGCGGAAAGCAGACCAGGATCGCCAAAGACAAGACCGCTGCAGGGACTATGGCAAGAAAATGCAAGAAGTGCGGCGAATGGATCGATGAGTAGGGAGCATATCATGGCAAGATTAAAAGATATTTACAAACAGGAAGTCGTTCCTGCTCTTATGGAAAAATTCCAGTATAAGAACATAATGCAGGTTCCCAAAGTCACCAAAGTCGTTGTCAGCATGGGCGTAGGCGCCGCTATACAGGATGCCAAGATAATGGACGGAGCCGTAAGCGATATGACCAAGATCACCGGCCAGAAGCCCCTTGTGATAAAATCCAGAAAGTCCATCTCCAACTTCAAGCTGAGAGAAGGAATGAAGGTAGGGACCAAGGTCACTCTTCGGGTAGCCATCATGTATGAGTTCCTTGACAGGTTCTTCAACATCGCTCTGCCCCGCGTCCGTGACTTTCAGGGCATTGACGCAGACAGCTTCGACGGCCGCGGAAACTTTTCCACCGGCCTGAAGGAGCAGCTCGTTTTTCCCGAGATCGCCTATGACAAGATCGACAGGATCAGAGGTATGAATATCGCTATATGTACCTCTGCCCCTACGGATGAAGAAGGAAGAGAACTTCTCAGAGCTCTCGGCCTTCCGTTCAAAAGATAGACGAGGTAAAGAAGAATGAAAAGTTATCCCGTTGATGCGATCAGAAACATTGCCCTGGCAGGCCACGGCGGCACCGGCAAGACCTCTTTGATCGAGGCTATGCTCCATACTGCCGGCGTGACCAGCAGACTGGGCAAGGTGGATGACGGAAACACCGTTTCGGACTATGACGTGGATGAGATCTCCCGCAAGATGTCTCTTTACACAACGGTCTGTCCGCTGGAGTGGAAAAATACTAAGATCAATCTTGTGGATACTCCGGGCTTTGCAGATTTTATCGGCGATATGATCGGAGCCATGAGCGCCGTGGAGACCGCTCTCATAGTAGTTGACGGAAGCGGCACCGTTGAAGTCGGGACCGACAACGCCTGGGAGAAAGCTACCGACGCCGGTATCTCCAAGATATTCTTTGTCAACAAAATAGACAAGGAAAACATGAACTGGTCCGGGACCGTGGACGCTCTCCGCGAGGCCTACGGAAACGAGGTCACTCCGGTTTATATCCCTATCGGAAGCGAAGCAAACTTTTCCGGAGTCGTGGATATCCTCAATCAGAAGGCTTATAAATACGACGCTGCCAAGAAAGCTGCCGTTGAAATCGATATCCCCGCAGATATGACCGATCAGACCGAGGAACTCAGAGAACAGCTTATCGAAAGTATTGCATCGGCCGACGACGAGCTCCTGGAAAAATATCTCGAGGAGCTGAGCCTTTCCGAGGAAGATATCGCCTACGGCTTCAAGAAAGGTATCTCCGAAGGCAAGTTTTATCCCGTCCTGGTAGGCTCTGCCGCCATGAATATAGGGGTCGTCACCCTGATGGACTTTATCGCCGGATATGCTCCCGCCCCCAAGGTGGAAGAAGGCAGCCTGAAGGCCCGCGTTTTCAAGACCGTGGCCGACCCTTACGTAGGAAAGCTTACTTATTTCAAGGTGCTGAGCGGCAGTCTTGCCGGTGATTCCCGTATTTACGACGTGAATACCGAAAAAGAAGAGCGCGTAGGCCAGGTTTACCATATCCTGGGCAAGACCCAGACCGGAGTTTCCGAGATAACTGCCGGAGACATAGGCGCCGTGGCAAAGCTTGCCTCCGTTCAGACGGGGGATACCCTGGGCGATAAATCCACGGAAATGCTTCCGCCCCTCGATTTCCCCGAGCCTGTTTACGCTCTGGCTGTTCTGGCCGCCAACAAGGCTGCCGAGGACAAGATGGGGCCCGCTTTCAGCAAGCTGACCGAAGAAGATCCCACCTTCAAGACCTACCGCAATATAGAGACCGGACAGTCTATCGTGGCAAGCCTGGGAGACGTTCACCTGGGCATAACCATGGACAAGCTCAAGAGAAAGTTCGGCGTTGAGGTCACCACCGAGGTTCCCAAGATCGCTTACAGGGAAACCATTACCAAGACGGCCGAAGCCCAGGGCAAGCATAAGAAGCAGACCGGCGGAAGCGGTCAGTACGGCGATTGTACCATCAGGATAGAACCTATGGAAAGAGGCGCCGGCTATGAATTCGTGGACGCTATCGTAGGCGGGGCCATACCCAGGCAGTATATCCCTGCGGTGGATAAGGGTATCCAGGACGCCATGAGCAAGGGTATCCAGGCCGGCTGCCAGTGTGTGGATATCAAGGTCACCTGCTTTGACGGAAGCTACCATCCCGTGGATTCCAAGGATATCGCTTTCCAGATGGCGGGAAGGATCGCTTTCAAGGCGGCCGCCGAAAAGGCAAAGCCTGTGATACTCGAGCCCATCATGAAGGTCCGGATCACCGTTCCCAGCGACTGTATGGGAGACGTAATCGGCGACCTGAATACCAAGAGAGGCAGAGTCGCGGGTATGGACGACGCAGGCGGCGGAAAACAGATCATCAATGCTTCTGTTCCTCAGAATGAAATGCTTAATTACTGCATTGAGCTTCGTTCTCTTTCCAAGGGCCGCGGAAAGTTCACCAGTGAGTTCGATCACTATGAAGAAGCGCCTGCGAATATCACGCAGAAGATCATTGCGGAATACGAAAAGTCCAAGGAAGAATAAAAGGGGTACTCGATGGCTAAAACATGTCTTATTGAAAAACAGAAAAAAACACCCAAGTTCAAGGTGCGGGCATACAACCGCTGCGGTGTTTGCGGAAGAAGCCGCGGTTATATCCGGAAATTCGGGATCTGCCGCATCTGCTTCAGAGAAATGGCTCATCGCGGGCTGATCCCCGGTGTGACCAAATCCAGCTGGTAACAACAAAACGGGGCGGCTTTGCGCCGCCCCGCAGAAAAGCAAAGTTTCGTCCCGATCAGACGAAAACTGCGAAGATCGTTTTATGAGGTAAGTCAGGCGCCATGAGGGGCAGAGCGCTGTCTATCGAAGGCTTGACACATTGTGGTCGGTTTTGATAAAATCAAAAAGGTCACTTGTTTTTATGGAGGATCAATCTAAAAAATGGTTACAGACCCGGTAGCCGATTTGCTTACCAGGATAAGGAATGCGAATCAGGCAAACCATGAATCTACTCTTGTTCCCGCGAGCAAACTGAACATGGAAGTTGTCAGGATCCTTGCGGATGAAGGCTTTATCAAAGGCTTTGATATGGTAAGCGACGCCAAGTTTCCCACAGCCAAGGTGTATCTGAAATACGGACCCAAGCAGGAAAAGATCATTACCAACCTGAAAAGGATATCCAAGCCCGGACTTCGTGTTTACGTTAAAAGAGACGCTGTTCCCAGAGTCCTCAGAGGGCTGGGGATCGCTATCATAAGCACGTCCAGAGGCGTTATGGTGGACCGCGAAGCCAGAAAGCTTGGTATCGGCGGCGAAGTGCTGTGTTACGTCTGGTAGGAGGAAAGCATGAGTAGAATAGGTAAAATGCCCATCCGGATACCAAAGGGCGTAGAAGTAAAACTGGATGCCACCAACATCAATGTCAAAGGGCCCAAGGGTTCCCTTGACGTCAAGCTTCATCCTACCATCAAGGTCAGCGTTGAAGACGGAAGCATCATCTGCGAAAGGCCTACCGACAGGCCGGAGCACAGAAGCCTCCACGGCCTGATGAGGGCTCTTATCAACAACGCCGTGGTGGGAGTCACCGCCGGCTTTGAGAAAAAGCTCAACATCATCGGCGTGGGCTACCGCTGCGAGATGTCCGGCAAGAACCTTAAACTTATCGTAGGTTATTCCAACGACGTTATCATCGAACCTCTCGAAGGCATAACCTTTGAGTGCGGAACGGAAGGACCTCAGAGGACACCGTTTATTTTTGTCCGGGGCATCAGCAAGGAAACAGTAGGCCAGCAGGCGGCGCTCATAAGACGCGTACGGCCTCCCGAGCCCTATAAGGGCAAGGGGATACGCTATGCCGGCGAGTATGTAAGACGCAAGGTCGGCAAGGCTGCTGTAAAGAAATAATCGATTACGATACCCTTCCGGTATGTTATATGCCGGAACGGGTTTTGTATATCCGGCCGGCTGTCTCTGCCGCAGAAGTCTCAGAAGTATTTTTACCCGTAAGCGGTGCGAGCCGCAGCGGAAAGCGACGGTATTTATACTGGTGGGGCGGCACTGAATCTACCTGCCGGAAAGACCTTATTATCTGAAGACGGAGGATACAATTGAAAAAGACAAAGGAAATGCTTCGCCAAAGCAGGCATTTCAGACTGAGAAAAAAGCTTTCGGGTACCGAAGAGATGCCCAGGCTGAATGTTTTCAGGTCTCTGAAGAACATCTATGCTCAGGTGATCGACGACACAAAGGGCCATACGCTTGTTGCCGCATCTACTCTTGATGAAGCGATAAAGTCCGGCCTTGAAGGAAAAAGCAAGAAGGAAGCCGCCAAGATGGTGGGCGAACTCATTGCCAGAAAAGCCCTTGACGCAGGTATTACGACAGTAGTATTTGACCGAGGCGGCTACAAGTACCATGGAAGAGTTGCTGCACTGGCCGAAGGCGCCCGTGAAGCCGGTTTGAAGTTTTAGGAGCGAAGGGTTATGCCAAGAATAAATGCTGATAAGCTGAATCTTGAAGAGATAGTTATCAAAACCAACAGGGTTCAGAAAACCACCAAAGGCGGACGCACCCTCAGCTTTAGCGTTCTGGTCGCTGTGGGCGATAAAGCAGGACATGTGGGAGTGGGTTTAGGCAAGGCTGCCGCCGCCCCCGACGCTATCCGCAAGGGTGTTGAAGATGCCAAGAAGAACATGATTTCGGTCCCTCTGGTCCACGGCACTGTTCCGCATGAGGTATTTGACAAGTACGGCGCTTCCAACGTCGTGGTAAAGCCTGCTTCCCATGGTACCGGCGTTGTCGCCGGCGGCGCTGTGAGACCTATTCTGGAGCTTGCCGGTGTGACCGACGTCCTTGCCAAGATACTGGGCTCCCGCAACGCTGTGAACGTTGCCAAGGCTACCATCAATTGCCTGAAGAGCATGCAGGTCGCCGAGGACATTTGCGCCGCCCGCGGAGCAAAGGTCGCGACCCTTGTGCCCTGGTATGCAAAGGCAAAGGACGCCGAGGCTGCCGAAAGCGGTTTTGCCGAAGAGCCTGCTGCCGCGGAAGAACCTGCGGTAACAGCCGAGGAGGAAGCAAATGCTTAAGATCACCCTTGTTAAGAGTACTATTAAGAGCAAACCCGACCAGATCGCTACCGTCCGCGCTCTCGGACTTCACAAGATAGGTTCTGTGGTTTTTCAGGCGGAAACAGACTGCATCAAGGGCATGATCAATAAAGTAGGTCATCTCCTTTCTGTAGAAACTGTATCCGATCAGGAGGTTTCCAAGTAATGAGATTACATGATTTAAAGCCCAACGACGGCGCTAAAAAAGACCGCAAAAGAGTTGGGCGCGGTCCCGGTTCCGGCCGCGGTACTACCGCAGGACGCGGAATGAACGGTCAGAAGTCCCGTTCCGGCGGCGGAGTTATGGTTGGTTTTGAAGGCGGACAGACGCCTTTATACAGAAAACTGCCCCACAGAAAAGGGTTCAACAGCATAAACAAAAAGGATTACGTTGTTGTCAACGTGGCTGATTTTGATTCTTTTGAGGCCGGCGCGGAGATCACTATCGCCGCTTTGCAGGAAGCAGGGATAATCAGCAACCTCAAGGACGGCGTCAAGGTCCTCGGCAACGGCGAGATCTCGAAGTCCTTTACTGTGAAAGCGAACAAATTCTCAAAGTCAGCTATAGATAAGATCCAGGCTGCCGGAGGAACAGTGGAGGTTGTCTGATGCTTGAGTCTCTTGCGGCTGCATTCCGCAGTCCCGAGCTAAAAAAACGTATCCAGTATCTCATCCTGATGATGGCTGTGTATGTTCTTGGGCTGCATATAACCATCCCCGGTGTCGATCCCTCCAAGCTTTTCGGCGACGGAGGGGCGTTCAGCGGCGGTTTGGTTGACATGATGGATATGTTCGGCGGCGGCGCGTTCAAGAAGTATGCTATATTTGCCATGGGTATCATGCCCTACATCAACGCATCTATTATCATGCAGCTTCTGACTATCGCTTTCCCCAGCCTTGCTGCGCTGCAGAAGGAAGGGCCCGCCGGTCAGAAAAAAATCAAGCAATGGACCAGATGGCTTACGGGTATCCTTGCTTTCTTCCAGTCCTTTATGATGACTATGGTCCTCAAGAATTCAAACGCCATCAACGACAACGGGCTGGGCTGGCTGTATATACTCTATATCGCCGTCATACTTACTGCAGGGACGTGTTTTTTGGTATGGATGGGTGAAATGATCACCGAAAAAGGCATAGGAAACGGCGTTTCCATGGTCATATTTGCCGGTATCATGGTCACTCTTCCCTTCCAGCTGTTCTCGTCTGCCGCCCTGGCAGCTTCGTCGGGAGTGGGAGGCTGGTTCAGGTTTGCGCTGCTGATGCTTGTGTTTATCGCTACCGTAGCCTTTATGGTCGCCGTGACCCAGGCTCAGCGCAAAGTCCCTATCCAGAACGCCAGAAGAACGGTGGGTAACAAGGTTTACGGCGGTCAGGCAACGCACCTTCCCCTGAAGGTGAATGCCGCGGGCGTTATCCCTATCATATTTGCCGTTTCCATCCAGTATTTCCCTCTTACCATCGCCAACGCGCTGGCGCAGGGCAATCAGGATAACTGGTTCGTAAGGTTTGCTTCCGGGTTTGCTCCCGGCGGCTCCTGGTGGGGATCTCTCATATACGCTCTGGGGATCCTGCTTTTCACGTATTTCTATACTGCGGTGACCTTCAACGTTGCCGACGTTACGGAAAACCTGAAAAAGCAGGGAAGCTATATCCCCGGTATCCGCCCCGGCAAGCCTACGCAGGAATACCTGGATAAGATCATGACAAGGATCACCCTTTTCGGCGCTATATTCCTTGCCATCGTTGCCCTTATCCAGTATTATATCCCCGGCTGGCTCGGTTTCGGCGGCACCTTCTCACTTATCGGCGGTACCTCGCTGCTGATCGTAGTGGGCGTTGCATTGGATACCATGCAGCAGATCGAGTCCCAGCTTCTTATGAGGCATTATCAGGGCTTTATAAAATAAAATATCGGGCAGCAGAGCTTCTGCTGCCTTATTCTCGTCCGCGCGCATTTTGCGCGGGCGTTTTTGGAGTGTATTATGAGGATCGTTTTGTTCGGCCCTCCGGGCGCCGGAAAAGGCACCCAGGCCACTATGCTTTCCAGAGCTATAGGTGCGGAGCATATCTCCACCGGCGATATGCTTCGGGAAGCCATCAGCAGAGAAACCTCCGTGGGGCTTTCCGCCAAGGGTTATATGGACAAGGGTTTTCTTGTCCCGGATGAGATCGTTCTGGATATCGTAAAAGAAAAAATCGCGTCGGACTGCCGTCACGGCTTCATTCTTGACGGTTTCCCCCGGACCATACCCCAGGCGGAAGGCCTGGACAGGCTTCTCGGGGAGCTCGGTATGCCTTTGGAAGCCGTGATCGACCTGGAGATATCTGCCCGTCGTATCGTGGAACGCCTTTCCGGACGGCTCGTATGCCCCGGGTGCGGCGAGCCCTACAACAGGGTCTCAAAGCCTCCCGCAAAGGAAGGCGTATGCGATATCTGCGGCTGTGAGATAGTTCAGAGAGACGATGATAAGCCCGATGCGATCCACAACCGTCTTGCGACGTATGAGAAGAGTACCGCGCCGCTTATAGACTACTATCGCGGCAAGGGCATCCTGCACGGTATCGACGCAGATGCCGATATTGATGATATCCGGGGCAGGATCCTGAAGGTCTTAGGAGTTTGATTTGGTTTACAAAAAGACTCCCCGCGAACTGGAACGTCAGCGTACGGCCTGCAAGGTGGTGGCAGAGGTGCTTTTGTATGCCGGAGTAGTTTTAAAAGCCGGAATGACGACCCTTGAGCTGGATAAGCTTATCGAAGAGAAGTGTTCCTCTCTCGGCGCCGTCCCTTCGTTCAAGGGGCTTTACGGCTTTCCGGGAGCCGCCTGCATCTCCGTAAACGACGAGCTTATCCACGGGATACCTTCCGACAGATGCGTGCTTAAGGACGGCGATCTTGTCAGCGTGGATTTCGGCGCCTGCAAAAACGGTTTTCACGGCGATTCCACCGTTACGTTCGTGGTGGGCGGCCCCGACAAGGCCGGAGAAGAAGCGCGCAGGCTTCTGGACGTCACAAGGCGCGCCCTTGAGATAGGTATCGAAAACGCTTACGCCGGCAACAGGCTCGGCGATCTGGGCTACGCCGTGGAAAAGTACGTCACAAGCCAGGGCTGCAGTGTCGTCAGAGAATATGTGGGCCACGGTATTGGCAAGCAGGTCCACGAGGATCCTTCCGTTCCGAACTACGGCCGCCCCGGAAAGGGGCTGAGGCTTTCGGAAGGAGTGGTGCTTGCCATAGAGCCTATGGTCAATTACGGATCTCCCGAAATTCGGGTGTTGGATAACAAATGGACAGTGGTGACCCGGGACGGTTCTCTCTGCGCTCATTTTGAGCATACCGTTGCAGTAACGGGAAACGGTCCGGAAATACTCACAATGCTTTAGGAGGTGCCCTTTGGCAAAAGAAGAAGCAATTACCGTTGAAGGCAGGGTGGTAGATTCCCTTCCGAACGCATCCTTTAAGGTGGAGCTGCCTCAGGGGCATATCATCACGGCTCATATATCCGGGAAGATGCGCATGAACTATATAAGGATACTTCCCGGCGACAGAGTTACCGTAGAGCTGAGTCCCTACGATCTGACCCGGGGGAGGATCACCTACAGGTTCAAAAACTGACACGGATCACAAAAAACGATAAACAGACTTTACTTTTGGCATTTATTATGGTATAATAATTAAATGCCATTAAATATTCTTATACTCACAGGCGTGTGGGTGTACAGAATAGAGAGGAGTGACTAATGAAAGTCAGAGCTTCAGTTAAGCCTATGTGCGACAAGTGCAAGGTAATCAAAAGACATGGTGTTGTCAGGGTTATCTGCTCTGCGTATCCTAAGCACAAACACAGACAAGGCTAATGCCGGATACAAAAAGTTATTGGAGGAAAACGTAACTTGGCACGAATTGCAGGTGTGGACTTACCTCGGGACAAGAGGATCGAATATGGTCTGACCTATATTTTCGGGATCGGATTGACCAGCTCCCGCAAAATATTGGCCGAAGCCCAGGTCGATCCCGACACGAGAGTTAAGGACCTGACTGAGATCGAGATCGGACGTCTCAGAAAAGTAATCGAAGGCAGTTATACTGTCGAAGGCGACCTCAGGCGTGAGGTCGGCATGGCTATACGCCGCTTAGTGGAGATCGGCTGCAACAGAGGAAGACGCCACAGAATGAATCTTCCCGTCCGCGGCCAGAGAACAAAAACAAATGCAAGAACCAGAAAGGGCCCGAGAAAGACAGTCAGCAGGTCCAAGAAGGCAGCAGAATAGGGAGGCTTTTAATTGGTTAGAAAACAAGAAACTCGCGTAAAAGCAAAGCCCAAGAGAAATGTTGCTCACGGTGTCGCTCATATCAAGAGTACTTTCAACAACACCCTCGTTTCCATCAGCGATGAAAACGGACAGGTGCTGTCTTGGTGTTCTGCCGGTCAGGTAGGCTTTAAAGGTTCCAAGAAGAGCACTCCTTTTGCCGCTTCCCTTGCTGCCGAAAAGGCTGCAAAGGCCGCCATGGAGCATGGTCTTCAGAAGGTCGACGTTATGGTAAAGGGGCCCGGTTCGGGACGAGAAACGGCTATCAGGGCGCTTGCCACCGCAGGGCTTGATATCGTTATGATCAAGGACGTTACGCCCATACCCCATAACGGCTGCAGACCTCCCAAGAGAAGAAGAGTATAGTTTGCATAGTTTGTAGAATAAGGAGATTATCAATGTCATCACAAAGTATCCCTGCCTGCAAGATGTGCAGACGCGAAGGGGCAAAGTTATATATAAAAGGTACCCGGTGCTATTCCAAGAAATGTCCTTTTGATTCGGTCAAAGGCGGAAAGAACAACGAAAAGGCTGTTCCTCCCGTTCCCGGTATGCACGGCCAGAACATGCAGCGCAAGCTTTCCGATTACGGACAGCAGCTGCGCGAGAAGCAGAAGCTGAAGAGGATCTACGGCATGCGTGAGAAACAGTTTTCCATCGACGTTGCCGAAGCCGTCCGCAAGCCCGGCGTAACCGGTGAAAACCTGCTCAGACTGCTGGAGACGAGGCTTGACAATATCGCCTACAGACTGTGCTTCGGATTTTCCCGCAAGCAGGCAAAACAGCTTGTAAGCCACGGACACGTGCTTGTGAACGGAAAAAAGGTGGACATACCTTCCTATAAAGTCAAGACAGGCGACGTGATCTCCGTCGCCGAAAAGGCCAGAAGCATAGCGTTCGTTGTGGACTCTATCGCAGCAAACTCGAAAAATGTTCCGGTATGGCTCAGCCTCGATCCCGGCGCTTTTTCCGGAAAAGTGGTGGCTCTTCCCGCAAGAGATCAGATCGATACCGACGTTAACGAACAGCTGATCGTTGAATATTATTCCAGATAATAGCGGAGGTGACCGATAAAATGGGAAATGACGAGCCGAGAATCATTGTAAAGAAGGAAAGCGATCTTTCCGGCCAGTTTGTGGTGGAGCCTCTTGTTCATACCTTTGGGCATACCATAGGCAGCGCTCTCAGGAGAGTTCTTCTTTCCAACATAGAAGGCGCTGCGGTGACCTCCATTAAGATCAAAGGGGTAAAGCATGAATTTCAGACCATGGACGGAGTCCGGGAGGACGTTACCGAGTTCATGCTGAACATGCGGGGGCTCTATGTCAAGATGCAGACGCCGCCGGGGGATAATTCTCCGCGTAACCTTACTATCCATATAGAAGGGTCCGGAAGAGTTACCGGCGCCGATATCCAATGCGCTACAAACGATGTGATTGTTGTCAATCCTGATGTTTATCTGTGTGAGATCACCGATGAAGCCGGTTCTCTGGATGTGGAAATGACTGTTGAAAAGGGCTACGGTTTCGTGCTTCCCGAAAAGCAGCGCATCCGCAAGGACGGAAATATTGGTATCATACCAATGGCGTCCGTTTTTACTCCGGTCATCAAGGTTTCCTATAATGTGGAGCCCACACGGGTAGGTCATGATACTCATTTTGAGCGACTGGTTCTTAATATCGAAACAAACGGGACAGTGTCCCCCGGCGAAGTGCTTGTTGAAGGCTGCAACATTCTTATAAAGCAGTTCAATCTTATCCGCAGCTTTGCCGGTGAAATAGGTGAAATGACAGGTTATGAAATACCGATCGCCTCGGATCCCAAACTCACTACAAAGGTCGAGGATCTGGCGTTCGGACACAGAACGGCCAACTGCCTCAGAAGGGAAAACATACAAACCGTTGCCGAGCTTATCAGCTATACCGAAAGCGATCTGCTCAAGCTCCGGAGTTTTGGCAAGAAATCCCTGGACGAGGTCATAGCCAAGCTTCATGATATGGGGCTCAGCCTTAAACGGTAGGGCTCCGTCTCTTCCGTTTCTTGCGGAAGAAACAGTATTATTAAAAATTAAGGTGGATTAAATATTATGCGACATAAAGTTGCCGGCAGGAAACTTGGTTTACCTACCGATCAGCGTATGGCTCTTCTTAAGGGACTTGTCCGTAATCTTATCCTCAACGAGGGTATCATTACTACCGAGCCCCGCGCAAAAGAAGCAAGAGTTATTGCCGAAAAGCTGATAACTACCGCTAAGAAAGGTTGTTTTGCCAAAGCGGACAGCGAGCTTACAGCCGAAGAAAAAGCGCAGAAGGTACATGCTGTCAGAATGACCAGACGCCTTATGCCTGCGCCCAAAATGCCCGGAAAGGTGCTTGCCATGAAGGGCGACAAGCAGAGGGCGGCAAAGGCGGCTATAAGAGAACACGATGCAGTGAAGCATCTGTTCGAGGATATCTGCCCCAAGGTCATGGACCGCAACGGCGGATATACAAGGATCACAAAGGTGGGGTTCAGAAGAGGCGACAACGCTTCTCTTGTAAAGCTTGAGTTAATTCTTGATTAATGAAGAATGTCAGGCTTATCCTGGAGTATGACGGTACGGATTATCACGGTTTTCAAAGGCAGCCTAACGGGCTCACCGTTCAGGAGGTCCTTGAAAACGCCGTATCCCGGATAACCGGGAGCAGCGTCATCATCGCTGCCGCGGGGCGTACGGATTCGGGAGTTCATGCTACGGGCCAGGTCTGCAGTTTTCATACAGACACAAATATCAGCGCGGAAGGCCTCATAAACGGGATCAATTCTCTCCTTCCCGCCGATATTTCCGTCAGAAGTCTGGATTTCGCAGACTCTGACTTCCATGCCAGGTTTTCCGCAAAAAGCAGGCATTACAGCTACAGGATACTTAACAGAAAAGCTCCTTCGGCTCTGCTTTCCAGATACACCTGGCACGTAAAGAAGCATCTGGATCTGGATGCAATGAGGAAAGCGGCGGAGTTTCTTTTGGGAACTCATGATTTTGCTTCCTTTGCCAATACCCCCTGTGTCCCGGACACCGTACGGGACGTGAAGGCTTTGTCCATACACAGAGCCGGCGATATAGTTTATATCGATATCAAAGCCAACGGTTTTTTGCGAAGTATGGTCCGGAACATCACCGGCCATTTGGCAGAGATCGGTCTCGGCAAGTGGGATCCGGAAGATACGGTAAGGCTTTTACAAGCCGCAGACAGATGCGCCGCCGGAAGGTGCGCTCCGGCGCAGGGTTTGTTTTTTACACATGTAGATTATTAATTAACGAGGATATGCAATGAAGACATATTTGGCTAAGAATGAAACAGTAGAACGCAAATGGTTTCTGATAGACGCTACTAACATGCCTGTAGGTCGTCTTGCAGCTGAAACGGCCAAGATTCTTAGAGGAAAGAATAAGCCTGTATTTACGCCCAACGTGGATTGCGGCGACCATGTGGTCATCATAAACGCCGATAAGGTCAGACTCACCGGAAACAACAAGGCCAGCGAGCCTATTTACCGCCATTCCGGTTATCCCGGCGGTCTGAAGCAGCGTCCCAGAGGCGAATATCTGGAAAAAATGCCCGTTCAGTATGTCATGAGGACAGTAAGAGGCATGCTCCCCAAGAATACTCTTGGCAAAAAGATGCTTAAGAAGCTGCGCGTCTATGCAGGGCCCGAGCACGAACAGCAGGCTCAGAAGCCCGAAGCGATCTCATTCGAAAAATAAGCGATGCCTGCAGCTGCTCAGGGCTGCGGGGCCATTTCCCGCAGAAACGGCAGTTGCTGTTTTAAAAAAAGGTGGATTAAATGGAAAAACAAAGATTTTACGGGACCGGAAAAAGAAAGAATGCCGTTGCAAGAGTATGGCTCAGTCCCGGTGAAGGAAACATAACTATCAACGGAAAGCCCATGTCCGAGTACGTGGGCAGGAGAAGCCTGGAGCTTCTTATAACACAGCCCTTTGCCATAATCGACGCTATGGGCAAGTTCGATATCTGGGCGACAGCCTCCGGCGGCGGTATTTCCGGCCAGGCCGGCGCCGTGCGCCACGGCATTGCCGTTGCCCTTACCAAATTTGACGAAGAAAACAGAACTATCCTCCGCCGCAGCGGTTTCCTTACCAGAGACCCTCGCGTAAAGGAAAGGAAAAAATACGGACGGGAAGGCGCAAGAAGAGGCTTCCAGTTCACCAAGCGTTAAGCTTTTTCTGCATCCGGCAGTATATAAGTCCCCGCAAGCGTTTTGCGGGGCTTTCGTTTTTTTTAAGAAACGCCGGATATGCTATAATAATACTGAAGGCGTCCGTCTTTATATCTTCGGACGCCCAACGGAGGAAATATGCGCTTTATCATCTTTGTCCTTGCCGCGCTTTTTGCGACTTTGCCCGCTTTCTGTCTGGATCTGACGGAGGCCGTCATAGTCCTGGGGCAGGACGCGGATCCGGCGGAGGAAACGGCGGCGTCGGAGCTGTCGCTGTATCTGGGGAAGATCACCGGCCGGGAGTATCCCGTCACGGCTGCGCCCCCTGAAGAGGGGCCTGCCATATACGTGGGGCAGACGGGGCTGGTAAAAAGCCTTCTTCCGGACTTTGACTGGGACTCCCTGAAGGACGACGGCACCCTGATGAAAAGCGGGAAGGACCGGCTCATCCTGGCGGGGGACAGGCCCCGGGGTTCCATCTACGCCGTTTACGGCTTTCTGGAGGACTGCCTGGGCTGCAGGTTCCTGACGGCCCACGTGGAGACCGTGCCGAAGCGGGACAGGATAACGGTGAAAGACGATTTATACAAGACCTACGTTCCCCCCTTCACCTACAGAGAGCCCTTTATGTGCATGAACTACATCAACCAGTAGACCACGGCCAAGCTGCGGGTTAACGGGGACAACTGGGCCATAGAACGCAAATGGGGAGGCAACCGGAGCATGATGAGGGTGGGCCACGCCTTTGAATCGGAGCTGCTGCCGGGAAGCAAATACTTCAAGGAACATCCGGAGTGGTTTGCCCTGCGGGACGGCGTCCGCCGGCCGGTGCAGCCCTGCCTGTCCGATCCGGAGGCCCTGAAGGAAGTGGCCGCAAATATCCGCCGGGAGATAGAGGAACTGGGCATCAGGCACGTGGCCGTGGGCCTCAACGACAACAATCTCTATTGCCAGTGCCCCGACTGCGAGGCCCTGGCGGAAAAATACGGCGCCCAGTCCGGGGTGCTGATACACGCTCTGAACCATATATACGATCTCATCAAAGACGAATATCCCGACGTGATGCTGGAGACCTTTGCCTATCTGCACACCGCGGAGCCTCCCAAGGGCATCAGGCCCTGCGATCACGTTATGATAGTGCTGTGCGACATAGAGAACAACTTCGGGGCCTCCTTTACGGAAGCGTCCTCCAGGCCTCTCCTGCTGCCGGAGAACGCCAGATATTTTCTCTACGCCGATCAGCAGACCGTGAACGGCGAATACTACCGCAGGCTCAGGGAATGGGGGAAGATCACCGACAACCTGTTCATCTGGCACTACGTGGTCAACTTCAGCAACTATCTGATCCTGCATCCCAATCTGGCGCCCTTCAAAAAGGACCTGCAGGCCTTTCGGGACGCCGGCGCCAAAGCCCTGTTCCTGCAGGGGGACCGGCACAACGCCTACGCCGGCTTTACGGCTCTCAGGAATTACCTGCTCTGCCGCCTCGCCTGGGATCCGGACAGTGACGAAGACGAACTGATGAAGGACTTTATGAAAGGCTTCTACGGCGCCGGCTGGGAGTATATATACAGGATATGGAAATATGCCGGGGAGATAGTCGAAAAACGGAATATCTTCATCAGCACCTACTGCTACGACGACTCCTGGCTCACCAAGGAGGAGATGGCGGAGATATTCCGCCTGTTCTCCCTGGCCCTTTCCGCCGCCTCCGACGACAAGGACGCGAGGTACCGCATCTATTACGACCTTATGTGCTTCCAGGTGGCCTGGTATCTGGCAGACGACGAGACCAGGGACTACTGCGCAAAGTCGGGCTGGATGGGTATCACGGATCCGGAACGGTTTGCCCGCTATTTCCTGAACTTCGCCCGGAACAACGGCATAGTGGAGTTCAGCGAAGGCGGCCCCATAGAGAATTCCATCCTGTCCGGCTACAGGCCCAAGGAGAAATCGGGCAGCGTCCCTTCCGTGTGCGAGGGCCTGGCAGACGACGAGTGGATCGAGCTGCTGCCGGACGATTTTGCCATTATCCAGAAGGGCGCTCTGGCAGACGTGCTGGAGGACCCGGAGGCAGTGACGGGCCGGGCCTGCGTGCTGTATTCGGCTACCGTGGAATGGAATATGGCGTCGGGCCTGTCGAAGCTGTTGTTCTATCTCTCGGACAGAGGCTACAGGACCTGCGACGTTTACGTGTCCGCAAAGCGCGCCGGCGAAATGGCAGACCCGGAGGCGGACGCTCTGCAGGTGATCACCTGGGAGCCGGTCTACGGCCTGGAAAAGACCTTCAAGGCCCGGGAACTGGGAAAGAGCTACTCGCTTCTTTCCGCCGGGAGCTTTGAGATAAAACGCAGGCCCAACGCGGATATGTTCCTCTATCCCCTGAACAAGCCCGAGGGCTGCAGGGAAGTGTGGATAGACAGGGTGATACTCATACCCCGCAAATGACAGGGCGCCGGGCAGCCAATGATATTTGCCCGGCAGCGGCCGTCACGGCGGGACCGGCAGGTCCCGCCGTTTGTTTTTCGTATCCCGGATCTCAGGATCTGTGGCCGCCTATCTGTCCGCGCCTTTCCCTGGCTGTAGAGCCCGGCAGCCAGCAGGAGCCTCTCAGGATCGCTGCGCTGCCGTATCTGCGCTTCAGGCCGCATATGGTCTTCTGCAGATCCCGTTCCTTTTCCGCGGCCGTGTCGGCAAAAAGCGTGTTTTCGACGGCTGCGGGCCCGAGGCTTCCGAAGCTGATGCCGGCCCGGTGTATGTCGCTTATGCTGCGGGGCACGTTTTCTTCGTAAAGCCTGTCGATCTTTTCTTTTATGACCGAATATCTGTTTTCTGCGTCCATCACTCTTGAAACGCTTATCCGCAGGGGTTCTCCGGCGCCGGCCCGGCCGCTGATATACATGGAAAGAGAGCCTGCTTTCAGGTCATGCTCGGCCATATCCAGACACAGGGAATCCGCCATGTCCCTGAGAAGTATAAGGCCTCTTTTTCTGCTGCAGGCTGTTCCTATGACCTGGCTGTGGGAAAGGGAATGCTGTTTGGGCACGTATTGCTTTATATTTTCAATGGTCGTTGCGTCTCTCCCCCACGCCCTGTCTATAAGGGCCTCTCCGTTTTTGCCGAAGTTCTGCATTATAAGGGCTTCCGGCGCTTCTGCCAGGTGCTCCATACAGCGTATGCCCAGCTTTTGCAGCCGCCGCGAGACCCCGGAGGCTATCATCCAGAAATCGGTTATGGGGGTGTGCCGCCACAGCAGGCTTCTGTATCTTTCTTCGTCGAGATATGCGATAAAGCCCGGAGAATGCTTGGCAAGGATATCCAGCGCAACCTTTGAAAGGTATATATTGCCGCCTATGCCGCAGGCGGCCGTGAGCCCCAGCTCTGCGTATATGCAGCCCAGAAGCATCTCTGCCATTTCCCGGGGCGTTTTTTTGTAAAGGGGCAGATATTCCGTTACGTCCAGAAACGCTTCGTCGATGGAATACACGTGTATGTCGGCGGGAGAGACGTATCTGAGGTATATCTCATATATCTCCGCCGCCGTTTCCATATACAGCCTCATTCTGGGGACTGCCGTTATATAATGCAGTCCGGCAGGTATCTCGAACAGCCGGCATCTGTTTTTTACCCCCAGCTTTCTGAGAGAGGGAGAAACAGCCAGGCATATGGTCCGGTCCGTGCGCGACGTATCTGCCACTACCAGATTGCTTGTCATGGGGTCAAGCCCTCTTTTGATGCATTCCACAGAGGCATAAAAGGATTTCAGATCGATGCACAGATATGTTTTGTTCATAACGCCCTCCGTTTATACTTGTTTATACGGCTTATACTAACTTTATTATAATCCTTTCTGCCGGCCGTGTCAACAATAATAAACTGATTTTGTGTAAAAAAATATAACGCTGCCGGCGCTTGGCGGGTGTTGAACATTCCCGGCTTTTATGATATAATGAGTAGTAACAAATTGTTTTTGAGGAACAAACGATGAAGCTTTTTGCCTGTATATCTGCGCTGCTTTTGCTTTCGGCGGCGGCCTTTGCCGAATTCAGAGAGTTCCCTTCATATTTCTGCGGCATCAATCAGGTGGCTGCGGAGAAGGCGTCCCCCGAGAGGCCTTTCAATCTGACGGACGAGGAGATCCTCGCCTTCAGGGAAAAAGGCGTGAACACCATACGGATCCCCCTTTATGCCGAGGCTATAGGGATCCCCGAAAAATTGTATTACGAAGACGGAAGGACCTTTGACAGGGAGAAAGCCGAGTCGTGGCCTCTGGACTGGAGCCGCCTGGACGGCTTTCTGGAGCAGTGCATAAAGTACGACATAACTCCCTACGTGTGCCCCCATCCGTTCCATTTTTACACGGTCTACATACCGGAGGACAGAGAGTCCGCCGAGTGGTTCACCCTTAAGGTGGTGGAGCATATCTCCGAAAAATACGGGAGCCGGGTAATCTACGGCTGGTATGAAAACATATGGCGCAATTCCCACGATCCCTGGTGGAAGGGGGAATACCGTCATACGAAATACCCCCTGTTCCTTAAGGAATTCCGGTCACGGCTCCGGGAAAAATACGGCACTGTGGAAAAACTGAACAAGGCGTGGAAAAGCAATTACGCCGATTTTTCCGAGGCAGAGATCCCGGATATGGGTTCGGTGGAGCGCGGGGTCCCCGAAAGCGCCATGGACAGCCGCAGGACCTATGATCTGCGTTATATCATAGATATGATGTCGCTGGACGCCGTGAGGGAGATCAAGGCAAAGGTAAAGGCCCTCGCTCCGGACTGTATCTGGGTGGGCTCCTGTTTTCACGACAGCTTCGGCGGCCTGGGGCAGGTAAAGGGAGGCAATCCCCCCAACTGCAACTGGTCTCTCAGGACCCACGCTCTTACAAGCGACGCGCTGGCGGCGGACAGCTATCAGCACAGGGACAGGTTCATGGCCTCTTACAGAACGGTGGAAAAGCTGGCGTATCTTTACGGCATACCGTGGTTCGCCGTGGAGATCAACGCCCAGTCCCGGGCCGCCATGAAATGGATCCCCGAGCTGGGGGGCAACAATACCGGCTCTCTGGTGTGGGACGGAAGAGACAACAGCGCCTTTGCGCTTATGAGGGAGGACGGCTCATTTACCCCGCTTATAGACGATGCCGAAAGGCTCTGGAAAAGGGCTCCGGAGAAAAGACGCCCCTACAGAGTGGGCAGGATATACGTTTATTATCCCGAAGAAAGCTATGAATATATGGTGTCATGGGAAAACTATCTGGACTGCTACTGCAAGGCGTTTTTGTGTGTGGCAAGCCCCGACGACATAGAGCCTGTGACCACCGCCGAGCTGCAGGCCCTGGAGCCGGACAGGGAGATATACGTATTTGAGAACCATCTCCCCCGAAAAGCCATCGACGAGCTGAACCGGCGCAAGGCGAAATGCATCTGCCCTCATGAGTTTTTCATAGACGAAGACGGAAAAAGGGTGGAAAGAGCGTATAAGCCCGATGATTTTGACGAGAGCCTCAAATACACAAAATACGGGCTGCAGCTGCTGCCCGCCTTCAGGGCTGTGGAAATAAAGGCCTTCAACGCCGCCTGTCCCGAAAAGGGCGCCGTTGTTTCGTGCCCTTCGGAGCTTAAGAAAAACGGCGACGGCATGGCCTCCGACGTTCCCGCCAACCTTATCGACGGCGACCAGATCGCGAGCCGCATATTGTTTGCCGATACGGACCAGCGGGAAGAGCTGGAAGTGGCTCTCGGCTCGGAAAAAACCGTAAGGGGCGCCTTTTTTGTGACGGAGGCGGAGGATAAAGGAAGGATACCCTCCGGCTTCAGCGTGTGGGTGTCTTCCGACGGCAAGAACTACAAAGAGGTGTATGATTCGAAGCCGGAGATAAAAGAGAACCTGAATATAGTTTATTTTCCGCCGGTGAAGGCTGCTTTTGTGAAGCTTGATTTCGGCGTTTGCGGCGATAAGACCGGGACCCGGCTCATGGAGATAGGGGTCCTGGAGAGCGCCGGAAAGGGGAAAAACAATGGAAACAACAAATGAAAAATGGGATCTGGGAGATCTTTACGGCGGCGTGAACGATCCCGCGGCTGACGCCGATCTGGAACGCGCCGGCAGGCTGGCGGAGGATTTTGCCCGCAGATACAGAGGCAGGATAGCCTCTGCCGGAGGAGGGCTGCTTTCGGAGGCTCTGCGGGAGTATGCCGAAATACTTGCATTGTGCTACAAGCCTGACCTCTACGCTATGCTGGTGTTTTCCGCGGATACCTCCGCTCCGGAAAACGGGGCCTTTTTGCAGAAGGTCACCGAAAAGGTATCTGCCGTAAACGTGACCCTGATGTTTTTTGATCTGGAGCTTATGGAAATGCCGGAAGAAGGGCTGTCGGCAGCCTTTGCGGAATGTCCGGAGCTGGCAGAATATGCCCATCACATAAAAACGGTGCGGGCGTTCAATCCTTTCAGGCTCAGCGAACCCGAGGAGCGGATCCTGGAAGAAAAGGCCAATACAGGCAGAAGAGCCTTTGACAGGCTTTTCGACCAGGTGCTTTCTTCCGCCGTTTTCAAAGGCTGCGTAAAGGGTGAGGAAAAGGAAATGAACGAGGCCCAGGTGCTGAGCCTTCTCAGGAGCCCGGACCGGAAGATAAGAGAGGATGCGGCGCATATCCTCACGAAGGGGCTTCTGGAAAATTCGGGAGTGCTTTCGTTTATCTTCAACACCCTGGTTTACGACAAAAGCGTGGACGACAGGCTCAGAGGTTTTTCTTATCCCCAGGAAGCCCGCCATCTTTCCAACGAGCTCAGCCGGGAAACGGTGGATATGGTGATCGGTATCTGCCGGGAGAACTACGGGCTGGTCTCGCGGTTCTACAAAAGAAAGAAGGAACTCCTGGGGCTGAAGGAACTCACCCATATCGACCGTTACGCTCCCATCGCTTCGGCGGAAAAGGATATACCCTTTGAGGAAGCGAAAAAAACCGTGCTGGAGGCCTTTGCCGGCTTTTCCGGGAGGTTTTCCTCCATAGCAAAAGAATTTTTTGACAAAAACTGGCTGGACGCCGGCCCCCGTCCGGGCAAACGGGGAGGCGCCTTCTGCGCCCATGCGGATCCGAAGCACCATCCGTATATACTCATGAACTATATGAACAGAGCCGATGACGTCATGACTCTTGCCCACGAGCTGGGGCACGGTATCCACGCAGTGCTGGCGTCGAAGCAGAACATTTTTGACTGCAGCGCGGCGCTTCCGGTGGCCGAAAACGCCTCTACCTTCGGCGAGATGCTGGTTTTTGAATCTCTTGCGGCCAAAGCCTCGCCCGAAGACAAGCTCGCTCTTTACGCAGAAAAGATAGAAAGCGTGTTTGCCACCGTGTTCCGCCAGTGCGCCATGTATATCTTTGAGTGCCGGCTCCATGACGCCCGCAGATCCCGGGGAGAGCTTTCCGTGGAGGATATATCGGACATTTGGCAGTCGTGCCTGCAGGAGATGTTCGGAGACAGCCTGATACTGGGGGAAGAGCACAAATACTGGTGGATATACGTATCCCATTTTATAGGCTCGCCTTTTTACGTGTATGCCTACAGCTTCGGCGAACTGATGGTGCTTTCGCTGTATTCCATTTACAGAAAGGAAGGCCCTGCCTTTGTGGAAAAATATGAAAAACTGCTGGCAGGAGGCGGAAGCAAGGCTCCGGCGGAGCTTCTCCGGGAAGCGGGCTTCGACATTTCCGACGCCGCCTTCTGGAACAGCGGCATGGCTTATATAAAGGCTCTTATAGAAGAATTTGAGGCCATGTGCGGCGGCAGATGACCCGCAGCTTTTTGGATACGGGACTTGAGAAATATTTGTATTAAGAGTATAATATATATGTATAAATCGTTATCAGATAAGGACGAATAACAATGATAGTAACCACCAAAGAACTTTTCAAGCACGCATATGGCAAGTATGCCCTCGGCGCATACAATATCAACAATGCAGAGCAGACGATGGGCCTTTTCAGAGGCTGTATCAATTCTCAGGCTCCTTTTATCATCCAGATATCCAAAGGCGCCCGCAAATACACCGACAAAAGAATGCTGGAAGGCATGATCAGAGCGGCCGACGAGATATTCCCCGACGCAGTGTTCGCAGTACATCTGGACCACGGCGATGAAGAAGCCTGCTACGACTGTATCAATTCCGGTTTCTACAGCTCCGTGATGATAGACGCTTCCTCCAAGCCCTACGAAGAAAACGTAGAGATCACCAAAAGAGTCGTTGACGCTGCCCATGCCAAGGGTATCGCCGTTGAAGCCGAGCTGGGACAGCTGGGCGGCGTAGAAGAAGATATCGCCGTTTCCGAAGACAAGGCCCACCTCACGGATCCCGAACAGGCAAAGGACTTTATCACCAGGACCGGCTGCGACTCTCTGGCCTGCGCCATCGGCACCAGCCACGGCGCCTTCAAGTTCACCGGCACCCAGGGCCTTCACTTCGAAGTCATCGAAGCCATCGCCAAGCTCTGCCCCGGCTTCCCTCTGGTAATGCACGGTTCCTCCTCCGTTCCTCAGGATGAGGTAGCCCGCATCAATGCTGCCGGCGGAAACCTGGCAGGCGCCAAGGGCGTTGACGCTACCCAGTATCTGGGCGCAGCCAAGCGCGGCGTGACCAAGATCAATATCGATACCGACGGCCGTCTGGTATGGACCAGAGTCCACAGAGAATTCTTCCTGGAAAAGCCCGAGGTCTTCGACTTCAGACCTGTCGGCAAGATATTTATGGAAGAATACGCCAAGTTCATTGCTTCCCGCAACGACCTTCTGGGTTCTTCCGGCCAGCTTCCCGCCGTAAAGGAATTTCTTAAGAAATAATCAAAAACAAAAAAGCCGCCGGCCTTTCGGTCTGGCGGTTTTCTTTTTGCTTTGGAAAACAGTATGAGCCTGGAATATCTCACCCAATCTCCCGCGCTTCTTGCGGAAACGGCGTTTGAAAGAAGAAAAAAAGGAAAAACCACCGAATTTACGGGGCTTACAAAGGGCGCCAAAGCCCTTGAAGCCGCCGCTCTGTGCCTGAACACCGGGGGACACGTGCTTCTTGCCGCCGCAAGCGAGGAAGAGGCGGAGACGCTTTACAGTGAGCTGCCGTATTACGGAGTCGATACGGAAAGCCTGTTTTATTACCCCATGTCCCTCAACCACAATTACGGAGACACCGGGCCCGATATAACAGCCATCGGCGAACGGCTGGCGGCGCTGTACGCTCTTTCGGCAAACGAAAAAAGAGTGGTGGTGGTGGCGCCGGCCGCCGCCCTGCTGCAGAGGACCATGCCCCGGGACGCCCTTCTGGACAGCGCCGCGTCTCTTGCCGTGGGCGAGGAACGGGATATAGAAAAGGTCACCGGCGATCTTGTCGCCGCAGGCTACGCGCGCAGCGAGATATGCGATCATCACGGAGTGTTCTGCAAAAGAGGGGACCTTTTGGACGTTTTTCCTTCCGGCAGCGAATATCCGGCAAGGATATATTTTGATTGGGACAGGATAAAATTCATCAGATACTTTGATCCGGAGACCCAGAGGTCGGTAAAGGAGATCGGCGGCATCACACTTCTTCCCGTGAGGGAGATACTTGCTTCCCACGTGACGCGGGAGGCAGTGGAAAATATCCGCGAAGATGCGGAAAGAAAAGCCCGCAGTCTGGGAAATACGGGAGTTAAGATACTCAACACCGTGAGCGCCGATCTTGAGAGGCTGGAAGCCGGAGAATACTTTGACCGGCTGGAATATTATATCCCGTATATCTATCCCCGGACCCTGCTTATGGATTATCTTTCCGGGTACTGGCTGGGGATCGTCAGCGAGCCCTCTTCCGTGGATACGGCCATAGACGGCAGGCTGGCAAAGATCCAGGGCAAGCTTCAGGCGGCGGAACAGAACGGCCTTTTTGTTTCCGACAGGCTTTTTTATCTTGCAGACAGCGATACAGTGCTCCGGCGTCTTGCGGCAAATACCGATTTCCGTCTGACCGAAACGGAAAAGCCCTGCAGATGGATGAAGCCCGCAGACTATACAGTCAGGCCGGGAGCGGAGGAAAACGAGGCGTATACCGGCAGGATGGGGGCTCTGATGCGGGATATAAGCCTGCGCAGCGCCAAAGGGTGCAAAGTGGTCCTGGCTACCACCCGGGAAAGCCGCATGAGAAAGGTGCTCATGGACTATGAACTGCGGGAAAACGAAAACCTCAGGGTCCGGAGAGCCATTCTGGACAGGGGCTTCCGGATAAAAAACGCCGTTTGGGTCATAACCGACAATGATATGTTCGGCACAAAGCGGGTGCAGAAGGTCCGCAGGCTGGCCAGAGATTCCCGGGCGATAGCGTCCCATAACGACCTTCATGAAGGCGATATAGTGGTCCATACGGAAAAAGGGATCTGCCGGTATGCGGGAGTATCCTACAGGACGGCTTTGGGGATGACGGTGGAGACCATCGAGCTGGAATTTGCGGGAGGGGCCAGACTGTTCGTGCCCACGGACAGAGTGGGGCTTATCCGCAGGTTCACAGGCAGCGACGGAGTCCCCGTTTTGTCGAAGCTCGGCGGCGGCGATTGGGAGAAGAAAAAAAGGAAAGCCAGAAAAAAGGCCGCGGAAGTCGCGGGGGATCTGGTGGAGCTTTACGCCTACAGGGAGACCCTTCCCGGATACGCCTATGGCAGGGACGACAGGCAGATGGCAGAACTGGAGGAATCCTTCCCTTACAGAGAGACCGCTTCCCAGTATCAGGCTATCCTGGACGTAAAGGCCGACCTGGAAAGCAGAAAGCCCATGGACAGGCTCATCTGCGGCGACGTGGGCTTCGGAAAGACCGAGGTCGCCATAAGGGCCGCCTTCAAGGTGGTATCCGGCGGCAGGCAGGCAGTGCTTCTGGCGCCTACCACCGTGCTTGCAAAGCAGCATTTCGCTTCTTTTTCCGAAAGACTGGCGCTGTTCCCGGTAAAGGTCGCTCTCCTGTCCCGCTTCCAGACGCGGCAGGAGATAAAGGAGGCTTTGGCCGGCATAAAGGACGGAAGCATAAATATCGCCATAGGTACCCACAGGCTTCTGTCGAAGGACGTGGAATTCAAGGATCTGGGGCTGCTGATAATAGACGAAGAGCAGAGGTTCGGGGTCCGGCACAAGGAAAAACTGAGGCAGCTGAGGAGGAACATAGACACTCTGGCTCTTTCCGCTACTCCCATCCCCCGCACTCTGCACATGGCTATGTCGGGCATAAGGGGGCTTTCAAACATAGTTGACGCTCCGGAGGGCAGGATGCCCATTAAAACCGTTGTCCGGGAATATGACGAAGAAATGGCGGCAGACGCCATACGCAGAGAGCTTGAGCGGAACGGCCAGGTGTTTTTTATCCACAACCGGGTAGAGGATATCGAAGAGGTGGCGGAACGGCTGGAGGAACTGGTGCCGGAGTGCGCTCTGGATATCGCTCACGGGCAAATGAACGAAAAGGATCTGGAAGAAGTGATGGTGGATTTTTATGAAGGGCGTCTGGACGTTCTTGTAGCCACCACCATTATCGAAAACGGGCTGGACGTTCCCAATGCAAATACCATCATAGTGGACTGCTCCGAAAGGCTCGGGCTGGCGCAGCTCTACCAGC
Source organism: Abditibacteriota bacterium (assembly GCA_017959625.1). GTDB lineage: Bacteria > Armatimonadota > UBA5829 > UBA5829 > UBA5829 > RGIG7931. Next base: position 29,311 of record JAGDAG010000276.1, read on the forward strand.
TGCGGGGAAGGGTAGGAAGATCCAACCGGCAGGCCTATGCTTATCTGTTTTTCCGGAAGGATGCCGGGATACCGGAAGCCGCAATAAAAAGGCTTGGATCTCTGCGGGAGTTCACGGAGCTGGGTTCCGGTTTCCGGATAGCCCAAAGAGACCTGGAGATCCGCGGCGCCGGCAGCGTGCTGGGAGAAAGCCAGCACGGCTGTATCGAGGAAGTGGGCTTTGACCTTTACTGCCAGATGGTTTCCGAAGAGATAGACAGGCTGAGAGGCAAAAATAACGATGCTCCCGAGCTTCCGCCTGCGGGCCTTTCGGTAAACGCCTATATCCCGAAAAGCTATATAGAGGCCGACGGCCCCAGGCTGCTTATCTACAACAGGCTTGCCTCCTGTACCTCGGAAGAGGTCTGCAGGGACATCCGCTCGGAGCTGGAGGACAGATTCGGCTCCCTTCCCCCGGAAACGGACAATCTGCTGAGGATCCTTATGCTGCGTATAAAAGCCCGGGAAAACGGAGTGGAAAAGATCAGCTCCGCAAACGGAGAGTACCAGGTGTTCCTGAAGGGCCTGAGGCTTTCTCCCGGAGTGAGGGAGGAATACGCAAAAAAATACCCGCGGATAAAATTCGGCGCAGACAGGATATCCTTTTCGGCCGGGCAGTTCGAGTGCATAGAAAAGGCAGAAGAGATAGTGGCTCTCGTTCCTGAGCTCGCAAAACGGGAGGCAGGAGGGGCGTAAGGAACCGCCGCCGCGCAGGCTCCGTATAGTTAATTGGACATACCGAAAGAAATCTGTTATCATATAAATGAGGTGTGTATCTCATTTTCAGCGTTTTTACCGTAGGATCGAAGTATGAGTTTTTTAAGTAATTTATTTGACCAGAACGAACGAATCGTCAACAAATGCCGCAAAGTCGTTGAGGTGATCAACGGCTATGAGCCGGAATACGAAAAGCTTCCGGACGAGGCTCTGAAGGAAAAGACCGCAGAGTTCCGGCGCCGGCTTGAGGAGGGGCAGACCCTGGATGATCTGCTTCCCGAGGCTTTTGCTCCTGTACGGGAGCCTTCAAAAAGGACTCTGGGACAGAGGCATTATGACGTTCAGCTTATAGGCGGTATCATACTTCATCAGGGGCGTATAGCGGAAATGAAAACGGGTGAAGGAAAGACCCTTGTCGCCACGCTGCCTCTGTATCTGAACGCTCTTTCCGGCAAAGGCGCCCATCTGGTGACCGTAAACGACTATCTTTCCAAAAGAGACGCCCGCTGGAACGGTCCGGTGTTCCATCTGCTGGGGCTTTCCGTAGGCTCGATCCACGGCCAGAGCGCCGAGACGGGAGACATAGGCAGATCCTATATGTACGACCCGGATTACACCGTGGAGTATGAGACTCCCACCGAGTGGAACGGGCTCCGCCCCGTGAGCAGGAAAGAAGCCTACGACTGCGATATCACCTACGGCACGAACCACGAATTCGGCTTTGACTACCTGAGGGACAATATGTGCTTCAGAAAAGAAGACCTCACCCAGAGGGAACTGAACTTTGCCATCGTGGACGAAGTGGACTCTATCCTTATAGACGAAGCCAGGACTCCTCTTATCATTTCCGGCAGAGGGACCCGGAGCTCGGAGATGTATGTGAAGGCGGACAGATGGGTGAGCCAGCTGGTAAAGGAAAAGCACTATACCATTGACGAAAAAGCCAGGACAGCCATGCTTACCGAAGAGGGCACCGCAAAGGTAGAAGAGCTCACCGGCTGCGGGAACCTGGCCGCTTCGGAAAACTTCGATCTGAATTTCTATATCCAGGCGGCCCTCAAGGCCCATGCGGTGTTTATCCGTGACAAAGACTACGTGGTGAAGGACGGCCAGATAATAATCGTTGACGAATTCACCGGCAGGCTTATGTACGGGCGCCGCTGGAGCGAGGGGCTCCATCAGGCCGTGGAAGCCAAGGAGCACTGCAAGATAGCCGAGGAAAGCCAGACTCTTGCCACCATCACCTACCAGAACTTTTTCCGCCTTTACACCAAGCTTTCCGGTATGACCGGTACCGCCATGACCGAAGAAGAGGAATTTAAAAAGATCTACGGTCTGGACGTTATCGAGATACCTACCAACAAGCCTTCCATGCGTAAAGACGAGCCCGACGTGGTTTATAAGACCGAGGATCACAAATTCAGAGGCATAACCATGGAGATACTTGCCGGCAACTGCCGGCAGCAGCCTATGCTGGTGGGGACCAGAAGCATAGGCGTTTCCGAAAGAGTGGCGGAAAGGCTGCTTTCGGAAAGGCTCCAGACCCTCTGCGTCACGGAGCTCATACGCAGCGTCATCACAGACAACAAGGCTGTTTCAAAAGAGCTGTCCGCCGCCTGCTATGAGGCCATCAACCGGCCCTTTGAAGATCTGGACGTCCACAAATTCGGCCGTTATCTGAAGGAGCTGGGGCTGGAAACGAACATCATGGCCGACAGCAACCTTGACAGGCTCCTGCCGGTGCTGGGGCTGGAGGAAAGCTATAAGCCGGCGCTCAGGAGCATACTCAAGAACGGTATCAGATACAACATACTCAACGCCAAATACCACGAAAAAGAAGCCGAGATCATTTCCCAGGCCGGCCGCCGGGGCGCAGTGACTATCGCCACCAATATGGCAGGCCGCGGCGTGGATATCACCCTGGGAGGCATAGACAACGACAGCTACGATCCGGAAAACGAGCCGGAGATATTTGTCCCTGTTGACGAAGCTTCCTGCGGCTGGGATTTTGCTACGTGGAAGAAAAACAATCCGGGCAAGTGGGAAACCATGAGCGATAACCAGAAGGACGTTTTTCTGCGGGGCGGGCTGAAGATAATCGGTACCGAAAGGCACGAATCCCGGCGTATAGACAACCAGCTCCGGGGCCGTTCCGGACGGCAGGGCGATCCCGGCTGCTCCAAGTTTTTCGTGTCCTTTGAGGACGAGCTTATCAGGCTTTTCGGCGATAAGGCCAATCATCCCCTGCTTCAAAGCTGGGATCCCGGGATACCTATCAACGTAAAGCTGCTTTCCTCCGTTATAGAAAAGGCTCAGAAAAAGGTGGAGTATCATCACTTCGATCAGAGAAAGACAGTGCTGCAGTTCGACGACGTTATGAACGAACAGCGTCATTCGGTCTACAGCGAACGGCGGAAGATCATCGAGGGCGTGGATCTGAAGGAAACGGTCACCGGCCATCTTGCAGACGTTATGCGTGATTCCGTCACCATCTACTGCCCCGAGGGAGTGGCTAAAAGCGAATGGGACTATAAGGGCCTTTACCGCCATATATATGAGATACTTCCTCTACCCAGGTATATCCAGGAAGCGGAGCTTTCCCAGCTGACTGACAGGCAGGAGCTGACGGACAGGCTTCAGGAGATCGCGGCCCAGAGCTACGAAGACAAGGAAAAGGAGCTGGGCAGCGAGCTTATGAGGGAGATGGAACGCTACGTAGCCATGCGTTCCATAAACGACGCCTGGGTGGACCATCTTTCCGCTATGGACTTCCTTCGCGACGGCATAGGCCTCAGGGGCTACGCGCAGAAGGATCCCGTGAACGAATACAAGCGGGAAGCGTATTATCTGTATGAAGATATGATGCACATGATCCAGGACACCATCGTCAAGACCATGTTCAAGCTTCAGTTCGTGCGGGAAGAAGAAAACCGCAAGCCGGCCTTCCGCAAATATGAAAACGTGCAGGAGAACACTCAGGAAGGCGGCGGAGAGGCGCCGAAGAATGCTCCCCAGGCCAGAAAAATACCCAAGGTAGGGCGCAACGAACCCTGTCCCTGCGGCAGCGGAAAGAAATTCAAGAAATGCTGCCTGCCAAAATACGAAAGAGGAGAAATGTAATGCTGAAGGCCATCTATGACGAAGCTTCCGCAATGCTTGACGCTCTTAACGGAATAGGAGACCATCTTTGACCGTGCCAGGCTGGAGAGTGAAATAGCGGAGCTGGAAAAAAAGGCTGCCGAGCCTTCCTTCTGGAACGACGCCGCCGCTGCCGGAGAAGTGCTGCGCAGGACCTCTTCCCTGAAGGAGATGATCGGGCCCATCGCGGAACTGGAAAAAACCCTGACAGACCTGCGGGATCTGGCGGAAATGGTGGATGACGAGTTCGGTCCCGAGGCGGAGGAGCTGAAACGCGAAGCGGCGGAGGCTGCTGCCCGGCTGAAGAAGATAGAGCTCTTTACCTATCTTTCCGGAGAATACGACTCCTGCGATTGTTATATGGAGATCAACGCCGGCGCCGGAGGCACCGAAGCCTGCGACTGGGCGGAGATGCTTCTCAGGATGTATTCCCGCTGGGCGGAAAGGAAGGGCTTTAAGGTGGAGCTCGTGAATATGGTAGAGGGCGACCAGACAGGCGCAAGAAACGTTACGGTGCTGATTTCCGGCAAATACGCTTACGGCTATCTGCGCCGGGAAAGCGGAGTGCACAGGCTTGTGCGCATATCGCCCTATGACGCCAACAAAAGAAGGCACACCACCTTTGCCGCCGTGGACGTTTCTCCCCTGATAGAGGACGACGGAAGCCTGGTGATTGACCCCGACGACCTGCGTATAGATACCTTCCGTTCCAGCGGAGCCGGCGGACAGAACGTGAACAAGGTGGAGACCGCGGTGCGTATAGTGCATATACCTACCGGCATCACCGTTTCCTGTCAGACCGAAAGAAGCCAGCTGAAAAACAGGGAGCAGGCAATGAAGATGCTTACCTCCAAGCTGAAGGAAATGGAAAGAAAGGAAAAAGAAAACCTGCTTTCCGGGCTGAAGGGCGAGGTGAAAAGCAACGAATGGGGCAGCCAGATACGAAGCTACGTGTTCCAGCCCTATACCATGGTAAAGGATCACCGCACCAATACGGAGACCGGCGACGTCATCAAGATAATGAACGGCGAGATAGATTGCTTTATAGAAAGCGATCTGCGGCTTCTTAAATAATGAAACGGTTGTTTTTTGCGTTTTTGCTGCTGCTTCCGGCAGCGGCCGGCTTCGGCGCGCCCCTTACCACTCTGGGCGCCCAGAACGGGGATACCTCCGGAGGCAATTATACTGCCGACGCTCTGCGTTATGCCGCCAGGACCCAGCTTGCCTTTGTTATAAGCAGCGACCTGAGGGATTTCACGTCGGCGGACGAGCCCTCGGGCGAGGAGCTTGTCAGCCTGATAGCCATAAAAAGCGACAAGGTATATTCCATGATCCTTACGGGAGAACAGATCGGAAAGGCGCTTAAGAAGGCCTTCTTTCTGTATCCGCGGGCAAACCCGGCGTTCCTGCATTTGAGCGGGATGAGGGTGGTTTTGAAGGACCACGGGGTAAAAACCGTCGAGGTGGCTTCCGGAGACGGTTGGGAGCCTCTTGCCGGCAGGGTCTTGTATTCCGTGGCCATGAGCCAAAGCCTTGCCGAAGGCGTCCTGGGCTACTGGAAGCTGTGGAGCATAGAGGACGCGGAAGAAGAGAGCATGACCATGGGGGATATCATCCCTTTGTATTTTGCCGAGCAGGATCAGAAGGATCCTTTTGAAAAGCGTATCACCACGGAGGAGGACCAATGAGGAAGGCTGTTTTCCTGCTGGCCCTGTTGTGGGCTTTTCTTCTGTGCTCCTGCAACAACGGCGTGGCCTTTGACGGAGATGCTGCATACAGGCTTCTTGAAAGCCAGACCCGCATAGGCGACAGAAGCCCGGGGACCCCCGGCGCGCGGAAATGCGTTGCCCTTATAAAAGGGGAAATGTCCAAATACTGCTCCAGGGTGTATGAAGACAGATTCACCGTTTCGGCAGAAGGGAAAAAACTGAGGCTTACAAACATAGTGGCCCTGCAGAACCCCGCCGCGGACAAATGGGTGCTGGTGTGCTCTCACTGGGACAACAGGCCTTTTTGCGACCGTGAAGAGGATAAGGCCCTTGCGGGAAAGTATTGCCCCGGCGCCAATGACGGGGCATCCTCCTGCGCCGTGCTTATGGAGACCGCCCGTCAGCTTTCCCTTCGGAAGCCGAAAGTGGGAGTGATATACGTGTTTTTTGACGGAGAAGACTACGGACACACCGAAAAGGGCATGTATCTGGGCTCCACTTGGTTTGCAAAGCAGGCGAAAAAGCATTTTGTCTGGAAGGGAACGGAAAAGGAAGTAAAATACGGGATCCTGCTGGATATGATAGGCGACAGCAGCCTGAACATCTGCAAGGAAGCCCTTTCCGGGATATACGCCGGCAAAGAGATGGCAAAAGTGTGGAAAAACGCCGCCGATCTGGGTTACGGCGACGTTTTTATCGACAGGGAAAAATACGCCGTCCACGACGATCATATACCTCTCAACGAGATCGCCGGTATCCCCACGATGGATATCATAGATTTCGATTATCCCTACTGGCATACCACCCGGGACACTGCGGACAAATGCAGCCCGGAGAGCCTGAAAAAGGTGGGCGACGTGGTTTTGAAGACCCTGCTGGAGGAGAAGCCTTAGCATATTGACAAAACCGCAGATTTGCAGTATAATAATATTTGTCATAGAGATGTGCTCGTAGCTCAGTGGATTAGAGCGACAGGTTGCGGTCCTGTAGGTCGGGGGTTCGACTCCCTTCGGGCACGCTTTTTTATTCCGGGGGCGTATGGTTTCGACAGGAAAGTTATTCTTCGATCTGCGTGCCGAGGACCCGCTGGCCTCGTAAAAAGCGGGACTTAAAAATTAAACGGCAAAGATAATTCTTTCGCTCTCGCTGCGTAGTCGGCGAGCCTCTTAACTCACTGCTTCTGACTCGGTGAGGGCAGGGGTCAACCCAAGTCAGATCATTCCGGCGGAACGCCCGTGACCGTTTGGAAGACATCTTATCGGGTCTGGCAGTTCTTTACCTGTGTCTGCAAGGTTGGGGCTGCCGGGATCAAATGCAGAATACGCATGTAGAAGATCGCTGCAATGCTTTTTTGGACAGGGGTTCGATACCCCTCGCCTCCACCAACCCCTTTGATCGAAGGCGGCCGCGCTGCGGCCGCTTTTGCTTTTTATAATGCGGAGGATACCGTTTTGCATAAGGAGGAGCGGAACAATGACGGAAAGACTGTTTGTTGACAGGAAGACCCTGAATATTATCCTGTTGGGCATAGCCGCGCTTATTCTTTTGTGCGGCTGCAGCCCGCGCCAACCCGGAACGGCTAAGGAAGACCCCGGGAACGGAGTCAAATCAGGATCAAATGCGTTTGATCGGGAGCCTGTGGATATGACGGAGGCCGATTCGACCGTCATAGCGGAAGAGGGTTACGACAGGGACCGGCCGGCGTTTTTTTTGCTTTCCGCGCTCTGTTTCCCGTTGACTGAAACGCGGCTTTTTTGGTATAATAATAAAGTAATATTGAAAAAAACGGGCTTTGCTCCCCGGGCATTTCTCCGGGTCTTGCCGGCTGCTGCCGGCTCGCAGGACCCTGCCGGAGGGGCGGCCGTTTACAGGGATTTAGCGGCAGGTCATAAGACCTGCCTCTTTCTTTTTTCGGTCCGGCGGACGGCGCCGGAGGTTTGTTGTTCTTATCGGGCATACACAGGAGGGAACCCCAATGTGCGGTATAGTCGGATTTACGGGAAAACATAATGCGGCCCCCATTCTTCTTGAAGGGCTGAAGAAGCTGGAATACAGAGGCTACGATTCGGCGGGCATCGCCGTTATGAACGGCAGCGAGATATCGGTGGATAAAGTGACCGGCCGTATATCAAATCTTTGTGAAAAGACCCGGGACGGCGGGGCGGTGCCGGGGCTTTGCGGCATAGGCCATACCCGCTGGGCCACCCACGGGGCCCCCACGGAAGAAAACGCCCATCCCCATCTGTCCAACGACGGCAGGTTTGCCGTGGTCCACAACGGCATCATAGAAAACTACCTTGCACTGCGCGAAGAGCTCACGGAAGCCGGCTACCGCTTTGAGAGCGAGACCGATACGGAAGTCATAGTGCATCTTATAGAGATGTATTACAAGGGCAGCATGCGCGAGGCCCTTATCAACACTGCCAACCGCCTTCACGGCTCCTACGCCCTGGGGGTGATCTGCTCCGAGGATCCGGGCAAAATATATGCTGCCCGTGAGGCAAGCCCCCTTATCCTGGGCGTGGGCCCGGAAGAAAACTTTTTTGCTTCCGACGTGACTGCTCTGGTGAACAATACCCGCAATATGATCTACCTGGAGGACGGCGAATTTGCAGAGCTGTCTCCGGACGCGGCCAGGGTCTTTGACGTTACAGGCCAGGATATCCGCAAATCTCCCGTGCGTATCACCTGGGACGTCCAGGCTGCGGAAAAGGGCGGTTACGACCATTTTATGCTGAAGGAGATAATGGAGCAGCCCGGGGCCGTGAAGGCAACCATTGCTCCCAGGATAAAGGACGGCAGAGTGTTTTTTGAGGAGCTGTCTTTTTCCCGCCCGGACCTTCAGAACATACGCAAGATAATCATCACCGCCTGCGGCTCCGCCTATCACGCCGGCTGCGCCGGCAGATACGCTCTGGAAAAGCTTTGCCGCATCCCCGTGGAGATAGAGCTGGCCAGCGAGCTACGCTACAGCGACCCTCTTATAGACGAGCATACCCTTGTGATAGTGATCAGCCAGTCCGGCGAGACTGCGGATACCATAGCCGCCCTGAAGGAATGCAGGGAGCGGGGAGCGAAGACCATAGCCATTGTAAACGTGGTGGGCAGCACCATCGCTTCTCTGGCAGACAGCACTATATATACGTGGGCGGGGCCGGAGATCGCCGTGGCCACCACAAAGGGCTACACCACCCAGATAACCATCCTTTATATGCTGGCCGTATATTTCAGCAGCATCCTGGGGTATATAGCCGGAGCCGAGGTGGCGTATACCGATGAGATCCAGCAGCTGCCGAGCCGCATACAGCAGGCAATAGACCTGAACCCCTCCGCAGAAGCGCTGGCTAAAAAGTATCACCGCTCAAAGGCCCTTTTCTTTATCGGCAGGAACACCGATTACGCGGTGGCTCTGGAGGGCGCCCTCAAGATGAAGGAGATATCCTACGTCCATTCGGAGGCCTACGCGGCGGGAGAGCTGAAACACGGGACCATCGCCCTCATAGAAGAAAAACAGCCGGTGATAGCCCTGTGTTGCAATCACGCTATCATGGAAAAGACCCTCAGCAATATAGTCGAGGTGAAAAGCCGGGGGGCGAAGGTCCTTGCCCTTACCTTCCGCAACAACCAGAAGATACTTTCCGTGGCGGACGATCTGCTGTTCATACCGGATGTGGACGCCGTTTTCTCCGCCGCCATCGAGATAGTGCCGCTGCAGCTTCTGGCATACTACGTTGCCAGGGAAAACGGCTGCGACATAGACAAGCCGAAAAACCTGGCAAAATCCGTAACCGTGGAATAATTGACCCTTGCCGGAATTCATTGAATTCCGGCAAGGTTTTTTTGAAAGGTCGTTATAAATGGATAAAGTTCTTGTTCTTGATTTCGGAGGGCAGTATAACCAGCTGATAGCCCGCAGGGTGCGGGAGCAGCGGGTCTTTGCCGAGATCAGGCCCTATGACAGAGTGGAGGCCCGGGACGTAAAGGAGTATTCCGGGGTCATTTTCACCGGAGGCCCCGCCAGCGTTTATCTGGAGGCCTCTCCCCGCTGCAGCCGGGATATCCTTGAAGCCGGCGTTCCGGTGCTGGGCATCTGCTACGGCGTCCAGCTTATGGCCTGGCTGGAAGGGGGAGAGGTGTCTTCCGCCGGCGGCTCCGGCGAATACGGAAGGACCCTCCTCAGGACCGAAAACCACCCGCTTTTCCGGGATATCCCCGGAGAAAGCGTATGCTGGATGAGCCACACCGACTATATAAGCAGGGTCCCCGAAGGCTTCAGAGTCACCGCTGTCACCGACAGCTGTCCCTGCGCCGCCATGTGCTGCGATGAAAAAAAGCTTTACGGCGTCCAGTTCCATCCGGAGGTGGTGCATACGCAATACGGGAAGCATGTGCTCCGCAATTTCCTTTTTGACGTCTGCGGCTGCGCGGGGGACTGGGACCCCCGGGACTACGCTTCGGAGCTTATAGAGGAATACAAGGCCCGGCTTTCCGGCAAAAGGGCTTTGCTTGCTCTTTCGGGAGGCGTGGATTCTTCGGTGTGCGCTTTGCTGCTCCACAGGGCTATAGGAAGCAGGCTTACCTGCGTTTTCGTGGATCACGGGCTTCTGCGCAAAGGGGAAGGCGACCTTGTGGAAAATACTTTCCGCCCTTTCCTTGGCGGCAGTCTGATACGGGTGGATGCGGAAGAGCGTTTTCTCAAAGCCCTGAAGGGAGTCAGGGACCCGGAACGGAAGCGGAAAATAATCGGCGAAGAGTTTATCCGGGTGTTCGAAGAGGAGGCCCGGAAGCTGGGGCATACGGAGGTGTTGGTACAGGGGACCATATATCCCGACGTGATAGAAAGCGGAAAGGGCAGCTCGGCAGTGATCAAAAGCCATCACAACGTGGGCGGGCTTCCGGAGAACGTTTCCTTTGACGAGATCGCGGAGCCCCTCAGAGAACTGTTCAAGGACGAGGTGCGCAGCGTTGGATCCATGCTTGGCCTTCCCCGGGAGCTGGTGTGGCGTCAGCCCTTCCCCGGCCCCGGGCTGGCGGTGCGCATCGTGGGAGAGGTGACCCGGGAAAAGGCGGACTCTTTGAGAGAAGCGGACGCCATATTCAGGGAAGAAGTGGAAAAGGCGGGGCTGGACGCCGCTCCGAACCAGTATTTTGCGGTGCTCACCGATCTGCGCAGCGTAGGCGTGAAGGGAGACGCCCGTACCTACGGCTTTACGGTGGCTTTGCGGGCCGTGACCACAGACGATTTTATGACTGCGGAATGGACCCGTCTTCCCTATGAGGTCCTGGAAAGGGCCAGCAGCAGGATAACGAACGAAGTAGCGGGGATATCGAGGGTGGTTTACGACGTTTCCTCCAAGCCTCCCGCAACGGTGGAATGGGAGTAGTATTATGACAAAATTCATTTTTGTGACAGGCGGCGTGGTCTCCGGACTGGGGAAGGGCATAACAGCAGCGTCTCTGGGCAGGCTTCTGAAGGCTTCCGGGCTGAAGGTGGCCGCTCAGAAGCTGGATCCGTATATCAACGTGGATCCCGGTACCATGAGCCCTTATCAGCACGGCGAGGTTTACGTGACGGAGGACGGCGCCGAGACGGATCTTGACCTGGGGCATTACGAACGCTTTATCGATGAAGACCTGAACCGGTTTTCCAATCTTACCTCCGGCAAGGTCTACTGGAACGTTTTGAACAAGGAGCGCCGCGGAGAGTATCTGGGTTCCACCGTTCAGGTGATCCCCCACGTCACCAACGAAATAAAAGAGTTTATATACAGCGTGGGGAAAAAGACGGAAGCGGACGTGGTTATCACCGAGATAGGCGGCACCATCGGCGACATAGAATCCCAGCCCTTCATAGAAGCCGTGCGCCAGATATCCCTGGAGCAGGAAAGAGGCAGCTGCCTGTTTATCCACGTGACCCTCGTGCCGTTTTTGCGGGGCTCGGAGGAGCATAAAACCAAGCCGACCCAGCATTCCGTGAAGGAGCTGCAGGGCATGGGGATAAAGCCGGGGATCATAGTCCTGAGATGCGACGAGCCTCTGGACGAGGCTATATTCAAAAAGATCGCTCTGTTCTGCAACGTGAAGCCCGACAGAGTAATAGAAAACATCACCCAGTCAAATCTGTACGAAGCCCCTCTGATGCTGGAACGTTCCGGGTTTTCAAGGGTGGTGGCCGAAGAACTGGGGCTGGATATCCCCGCTCCGGATCTTACCGAGTGGAAGGCTATGGTGGAACGGGTCAACAACACCTGCAGGAAAAGTGTGGAGATCGGCCTGGTGGGCAAGTACGTAGAGCTCCACGACGCCTATCTTTCCGTGGCAGAGGCCCTGCGTCACGCAGGCTATTTCAATTACGCCCGGGTAAACATCCACTGGATAACCTCGGAGGATATCACCCGTGAGAACGCAGGGGAGGTCCTTGCGGGGCTTGACGGCATCATAGTGCCGGGAGGCTTCGGCAACAGAGGCACCGACGGCATGATATACGCCGCGGAATACGCCCGTATAAACAGGCTGCCGTTTTTCGGTATATGTCTGGGCATGCAGATAATGGTCATCGAATACGCCCGCAACGCCGCCGGTATCCCCGATGCGGATTCCGGGGAATTCAACGAGGACTGCCCGGACAAGGTGATAGATTTCATGGAGGGGCAGAGCGATTCCGTGGCAAAGGGCGGCACCCTGCGGCTGGGAGCGTATCCCTGCGTCATCCGTCCCGGCACTACTATGGAACGCTGCTACGGCTGCCGGGAGATCAGCGAACGGCACCGCCACAGATATGAATTCAATAACGCCTACCGTGAAAGGCTGGAGGGCTGCGGTCTTGCCCTGAGCGGGATATCTCCCGACGGAAAGCTGGTGGAGACCGTGGAGGTCACCGGACTGCCCTTTTACGTGGGAGTGCAGTATCATCCCGAATTCAAAAGCCGTCCCAACAGGCCCCATCCGCTGTTCATGGGCTTTATAAAAGCCGCTCTTGACGGATCGGAGGAAAGAAAAGTATGAGCATCCATGAAGAATGCGGCGTGCTGGGGGTCTTTGCAAAGGAGCCGGTGAATGCGGCGGCGATGTGCTGCTACGGGCTTTACGCTTTGCAGCACAGGGGACAGGAAAGCTGCGGGATAGTTGTGAACGACGACGGAGTTTTTGTTTCCCATAAAGACGTGGGGCTGGTGAGCGGAGTGTTTTCACCGGAAGTCGTGGCTGCCTTTCCCAAGGGGAAGCTGGCCGTGGCTCACACCCGCTACGGCACTACGGGCTCGTCGGGCCGCAGCAACTGTCAGCCCATAGAGGTGAATCACCAGAAGGGGCATATGGCTCTCGCCCACAACGGCAACCTTGCCAACGCTTCGGAACTGCGGAGCGGACTGGAGCTTTCCGGCGCCATCTTCCATACTACCAGCGATACGGAGACCATCGCCTATATAGTCACCCGGGAAAGGCTTTCCTCACCTTCCATAGAAGAGGCGCTGAGCAGAGCCATGGACACTCTGGAGGGAGCGTATTCTCTGATCCTTATGTCTCCCCGCAAGCTTATCTGCGCCAGGGATCCCCACGGTTTCCGCCCTCTCTGCTACGGGATAACGGCCGACGGCACCTACGTTGCCGCCTCCGAAAGCTGCGCCCTTAAGGCAGTGGGAGCAGATTTTATACGGGACGTGGAGCCCGGCGAGATACTGGTGTTTTCCGACGAGGGCATCGCCAGCCGCCGGGAACACTGCGGCAAAAAAGAAAAACGGATATGTGTTTTTGAATACATCTATTTCGCCCGCCCGGATTCGGTGATAGACGGACAGTCCGTCCATACCGCCAGGGTGGACGCCGGCAGGATACTTGCCCGAAAAAGCCCTGCGGACGCGGATATAGTGGTGGGAGTCCCGGATTCGGGGCTGGATGCCGCTCTGGGCTTCAGCCGGGAATCCGGCATCCCCTACGGGATAGGGCTTATAAAAAACAAATATATAGGCCGAACCTTCATTGCTCCCGGCGACAGGATAAACAAAGTGAAGATAAAGCTTTCCGCCGTGGAAAGCGTGGTGAAGGACAAAAGGATAGTGCTTATAGACGATTCCATAGTGCGGGGCACCACCAGCAGACGCATAGTGGAGCTTTTGCGGGAAGCCGGAGCCAAGGAGATACACATGCGCGTTTCGGCTCCTCCCTTTATGTTTCCCTGCTTTTACGGAACGGATATAGATTCCAAAGACAACCTGATCGCCTGCCGGCACACAGTGCCGGAGATAGCCCGCATCATCGGGGCGGATTCCCTGGAATACTTTCCCGCGGAGGAGCTTTCGGTACTGGCAGGCTGCGGCGGCTACTGCAGCGCCTGTTTTGAGGGACGGTATCCTACCAACGTTCCTTCCGACAAACGGAAGAACCGTTTTGAGCAAAGGCTTTCGGAAAAGAACAAAGAGTGACAGCCGCCGGAAACAGCCCGGCGCATCAACGTATAAGGAGAAAAAAATGTATCATTCCGATATCATCGGTTTTTATTCCACACGAAAAGAATACGGCTGCTTCAGCAACTGGTATCGCGCCCCATTTACGTACGCGGGGGTCCGCTACAGCTGCGTGGAGCAGTATATGATGGCTCAGAAGGTGGTCCTGGGGAACCGGTTCGATCTGCTGGATAAGATAATGGCCGCAGGACACCCGGGGAAAATGAAGGCCCTTGCCGGAAAGGACAGCTATCCCGAATTCATGGACATCAAGCCCGTTTGGGATATGCATTGCAGGCATATAGTCAAAAGAGGAGTGAAGGCAAGGTTCCTTCAGAACCCGGAGGATATGAGAGAGCTTCTGGATACCGGCAGCGCCCTCTTATGCGAGTGTTCCCCGGACGACCGTATCTGGGGGATAGGCATTGAGCAGAGCAGCGGCGACTGGAGAGACGAAGCAAACTGGAACGGCAGCAACTATCTGGGGATAGTCCTCATGGAGGCCAGGGAGGAGCTGCGCAGAGAGATATATGAAAAAGGCGCCGCGGAATTTATTGATTTCAGAAACGCTCCGCCCGTTCCCCAGTGGCTCATAAAGGCCGGCGAGCTCCGCCGCATCCCGCAGTATTACCCCATTATCCACGCCTATTGCGATCAGATACCTTCCGGCGAAAAAAGAGAAGCCTTTTATTCCCGCAGCCTTCGGGAGATCGAGGGACTCCTCGGGGCGGGAGACGCTGTGTTTCCCCGGGGCGGTTTTTTTGAAATGAAGCAGGAGATATATGAAACGGCCCGCAGCCTTGCCTTTCGCCATTTTGTTTCCGAAGTTTTCGGCGAGCCCCCCGCCCGTTGGGGAACGAGTGGCGATCCCTATTTCTGGGATGCCCTGAAAAACCGTTTTCTGTTTACCGATATCGATACGGAAGACGAGGTCATAACCGAAAGCGTTTACGGGGCGTACAAGGAAAAAACGGGACGTCTTCCCGAGCCGGGAGCTGCGGGATACGTTGAGGAATATGACCGCGGCGGCGGCATGTCGGCAGGCTGCGTCAGCGGAGAGTGGGTAGTTTCCGTATGCATCCCCACTATAATTGAGAGGCTGGAAAAACTGAGGGAGGAGCATAAAAAATGGTGATACTCATAACCGGGGCCACCCACACCGGCAAGACGCTCCTTGCCAAAAAGCTGGCGGAAAAATATAAAGTCCCCTGCGCGTCCATGGATCACCTGAAGATGGGGCTCATCCGCAGCGGCGTCTGCCCTCTTTCGCCGGAGGACGACGATAAGCTGACGGGCTATTTGTGGCCCGTAGTGCGGGAGATGATAAAAACAGTGGTGGAGAACCGGCAGGACCTTATAATAGAAGGCTGCTACGTGCCGGGGTGGTGGCAAAGGGACTTTTCGGAAAAATACCTGCGCCATATACGTTTTATCTGCCTTGCAATGACGGACAGGTACATAGATTCTCATTTTGAAAAGATCAAAGCCCACGCCATGGATATCGAGGCGCGGCTTGACGATTCGCATATCACCCCGGAGTACCTTAAAGAGGAGAACGGCCGGTATATGGATCGTTTCGATGGCAGCGGCCTTGTTGCCATCGACGAAAGCTACAAAAGCGCCGTGGAGAAGCTTTTCCACTTTAAGTTCCTCAGAAGCCTTCCCCCTGCGGGGGAGGTGTTCCGCAAGGACCGGATCGCCGAAAAATACGCTCCGTTCTGGGAGTGGCTCGGAAAACAGCCCGGCCGTTACGTGATACTGCCGTATAAAAAGATCGCATATATAGCGGGGTTTGCCGGTGAGTCCGGAGAAGACATCAAAGAGATATGCAAGACCGAAGCGCGGAGGCACGGCTGGGAGCCCTATATTTTTACCAAGTACAAGGATGAGATACGCTTTACGAGGCTGCACAAAGGAGACGTTTATTTTGTCCACGGAGAAGGGGGCAGCCCCGACGACGGCAAAGGCTACGCCCCTCTTTTCCCCGGCTGGACGACGATCCTGGAAATGTATAAACAGGGCTCTCCCAAAGAGGCAGCGGAGAGCATGGGGCCTTCTGCCGCCGAACCGGAAAAATACGTTCCGGTGATCCTTATCGCCGAAAGCTTCGGAGCGTATTACGCCATGCATTCCGGTATGGAAGGCTTTGCGGACATGGCGTTTTTTATCTCTCCCGTATTGGACATGGAAAAGTATATCGCCGACAGGCTGCGGCAGAACGGTTTGACGGAAGAATATCTCAAAGAATGCGGCGGCCTGGAGCTTGAGGACGGGGAGGTCCTTTGGTGGGACCATCTGCAGTATGCCAGGGAACATCCCATAAAATGGAGCGTTCCCACGGAGATCGTCTGCGGCAGCGAAGACAGCTATACCTCTGCGGAGACCTACGCCGCATTTGCCGAAAAACATAACGCGCGGCTTCACGTCCTGAAAGGGGCGGGGCACCGGTTTAGCGCAAAAAAAGAACGGGAGTTTGTAAACCGCGTCATAACCGAGGGCCTGGAGGCTTTTGAAAGGCAAACAAAATGATCCCCGCGGGGCTTTTGTGAGAAAGATCGGGGAGTGAAACAGCCTGAACGCCCAAAAGAGTCTTTCTGGACCGGAATGCTTAAGGGCCTGTCCTGTATTACGGATACTTTCGTTAAGCAGGAGAATGTGTTATACTGGTTTCGGAACGTTTTTTTTATTCACGCCGGAAAAGTATGCGGCAGATGTGTTATTAATGAGCCCGTATACTTCAGGAATGAAAGCGTATTATCGATACAGATCCTGTTCCTGCAGGCCGGAAGTGTCGAAGATAACGAGGTTTGTAATGAGCAATTTTGATTTAGATGAACCCAATGGTCATTCATATGCCGAAGTTATGAAAACAGAGGTGTCACCGGAGGATTATGTTGATTCTGGTTCTGTGTCTCCGGACGAGCGCCCGTTTTACCGGCCTGACGAATACTATACTTTTTATCCGTATAATAATAAACTGTTCACACGAGTCGTAGAATTTGAAAAAAGAAAACAGATCTCATATCCTTCGGCAAGAGGTCTTTATGTTGCGGAAATACTGCTTTTGGAATATTGCAGTCACGGCAAATATCCCAAACCAAAAGCCGGTTATCCGGGTTTCTGGTGGTTTGAATACGGTTTACGCGATATCGGGCATGCTTTGGAATCGCTGGAAAAACGAGGCTTTATCCGTTGGGCTTCGAAAAAAGGCTGCCTTCATGGGCTGAATGTTGCGGTATTGAAGCAGATACTGGCAAATGCCGGTCTTCCCGAAAACGGACGAAAAAACGAGCTTATTGACAGAATCGTATCGGATATACCCGAAGAACAGATAGTGATACCGGATTACGTTCCGAAATACGAATTGACGGATACGGGAAAAAAGGAACTGGAAGAAAACGGCTATATCCCGTATATCCACAAAAACAATAAATCCATTCTCATAAATATTTGGGAGATCAATAAGCTGTTTCCTGACGGAAATGCGACAAATTGGCGTAAAGTCGTAGGTGAAATGGAAGAGGATCGTCTAGGGATAAATATGGCAGACGCTGCCCCTGTGCCGGATAACGAGAACGGTGTTCCTGTGACCGGAGAAGATATTCGCAGGCATCTTGCAGATATGCAGGAGACTATCAAAAAGGGAATCAGGACAAAAGGCGACGGATATAATGAAGAGGCAAAAGGACTTGAACTTAAGGCGGCCGGCAGAGACAGGGAAGCATTGGTGTATCTTTTTATTTCTATCGGAAAACGTTTCGCGGCTCCGGCGTTGTACAAGGAAACTGCGGTGATCTTGCGCAGATACGGGCTTTACAAAGAGGAACTGTCTGTGATAGATACCGGAATTGAGGTGTTGACAACGGCCGGTTTATATAATGGCGAAATGATCTCCCGCAGAGAAAAACTGCTGGAACTTATTATAAAAAAAGCCCGTGTGCCGTTAAGATGGTCCTGATTTCGGAAAGAGCCTGCA
>JAGDAG010000277.1 GCA_017959625.1 Abditibacteriota bacterium
AAGCTGAGGCTGGGCAGCGCAGTTGTCCCCATAAAGGAAGACCTTTACTACATGAGGGAAGCCACGGTGGAGCTGCCCTACTCCAGGGGAGTTTTGCGGGCAGAGATAAACGGCATACCCTTCGGACCGGGGTATGAGGTGAAATAAACGGGTCTTTTAGAGCAGGCCTGCCGCGGCAGGCCTGTTTTTTTTTCTGCGAAAGGCGGGCGGCTCCCCGCAGTCATCCGGACTGGCAAAAAAAAGCAGGCCGAAGCCTGCAGAATTCAGTTATATATATCCTCTATCCTGTCTATTATGCACAGCTCCCCGGAGGAGGCTGGGTTGCGCCGGCCGCCGGTCACCACCCTCACGGTATGCTTTCCCTTTTCGGGAGCGAAAAACTCAAAGGCCTTTTTTTCATAAGGAACAGGCGCAAAAAGATCGGCCTCACCCGCCTTCCGACCGTCTATATACACGTCCGCTATACCGGAGTCCGCCGTCCGGACGGCGGTGATGCGCACGCCCTTTCCCCAAAAGCGTTTTTCCGCGTATATGCCGGGGGTCCCGGTGAGCATGCCCCACTCGTGGCGTATCCAGCCCCCCTTGAAAACGGCGCCCATACGGTATTCCGCAGGGTCCCCGATATACATATAATAAGAGTCAAATTCCTTCAGGGCGTAAAAGGGCCGGAACACATATCCCGGATGCTCCCGCAGGCGCCAGGCCATACCCTCTTCCTTCGCGAACTGCTCCGTCAGCCGCCGGGGGTCAATAAGGCGGAAGGGATTATTGTCCTGCCCTTCGCACACCAGAGCCACGGGGCCGTACATCACGACGTACGGATTCTTTTCATCGTCAAACAAAAAACACGGCCAAAGATCCATGGGAAAAAGTATCTCCAGCCTGTCCCCGGGGCTCCACCTTCTGCGGATACAGCCCCACCCGGCCTTTTTTTCATACTCCGTTTTTCTGCCGTTCACCTCTGCAAAGACCCCCTTCCGCGCCCAGGCCGGGATGCGGAAACACACTCCGAAGACCGCCGGCTTTTCGGGATCGACGGTCACAGTGGTTTTTTCTTCTTCCGGGAACCCGCCCGACTGCTCCACGGCCACCTTCCCCGCCTTCAGCTCAAGCTCTGCCCGCGAGGCAAAAAACTGGCTGATATATACGTTGTCTTCGTCGTAGTAATACAGCTGGTCGTGGTAGTCGGCAACTGCCTCCGCCCGGGTGCCGGAGCAGCAGGGCCAGCCGCCCATATCGGGCTTCAGGGCCTTGAGGCCCCCTTCCGCGGAGTAATCGGAATAATAGAAGGTGTTCCCGTAGCCGTCGGTGGGAAGCGAGGCGCCTATGCCGTTTATCAGCAGCTTTTCGCTCCAGTCGCCGTAACGGGCTTCGCCCGTAAAGCCTGTGAGATACTTGGTCAGCTTGAAGCCCGCCCAGCTGCCGCACTGGGTCTCGAAGGTGTTGTGGCAGGTCTTGGCTGCGGACACCACTCCGGGCCGCGCCGGCAGGTTTTCCGCGGCGCCGAAGCCCCCGGTGGCAAAGCACTGCTCCTTCTGCACAAAATCGTATGCCTTTTTCAGGGTATCCAGATACCGGCTGCCGCCCCCGGCGGCGTAGGCGGCGGCGCAGGAAGCGAAGGTGTTCACGTGGCTGTAGGCGTGGTGCCACCCGGGACGGGAATATACGCCTTCCAGATCGCCGTCATGGATCTCTGTCCACCAGCGGGTGTATTCCCATACGCGGGCAAAACGTTTGTACCTTTCATCCCCGGTAAAGATATATACGCGGTACAGGTTTTCCGCCAGGGTGTACCACTCCCCCGTCATGGCTCCGGTGACGTCGCAGTAGGCCTTGTCCCGGGGGATGTTCTTTTCCGCCCAGCCGGTTATCCTGTCCATATACCCCTTGGCTTCCTTTGCGCCGCAATAGTGATATATGTCCGCCAGGCCCCCATGAGCTTTTCGTAGTGATACGCCACAAGAAAACCGTCCTTCAGGGGAAAACCGTAGCCCGCGTCGTCTATGGTTTTGCCCCATTCGGTCATAAGGCGCAGGGCTTTTTCTCTGTATTTTTCGTCGCCGGTGGCGGCATACATCCTGGCGTAGCCCGAAAGGAACTGCCCGAAAACTCCGTGCCCCGCGTAAACGCCGCCCATAGAGCCTCCGGGAGCCTCAAGCCCCGCCCTCACTCTGTAGGGATACAGCAGAAAATCGTCGGAAAGGCCAAAGTAAAACGAAGCAGTCTCTTCGAACTGCCTTTTGAGCTCTCCCTTTAAAGCCGCTCCCTTGTAGTCCAAAGGCTTCAGGACGTAACGGTCCGCGCCTCCGCAGAAAGCGGCGGCCGAAAGGAGGGATAATAATATAACAAGAAATACGGTTTTTTTCATGACGCGCAAAAAAACCGGAAAACAGCCTTTTTCCGGCAGATGTTTTCCGGCATAGTTTTATTTGCAGAAGTTTGCCGCTATATAGTCGTAGCTCATCTTCAGGGAGTCAAAGGGGTCGCCGTCACACTGGTCCTGCTCCACTATGAACCACTCGGTGCCCCCCGCTTCCGCTGCGGGGATGATGTCCGCCCAGTCCAGATTGCCCTTGCCTATCTCGGCGAATTTGACGGCGTTTTCCGCGTTGATCTTATAATCCTTCAGGTGCAGCAGAGGCATGCGGCCGGCGAGCTTTTTTATCCATTTGGAAGGCTCCTGTCCGCCGAACTGGGCCCAGTGGGTATCCAGCTCCATCTTCAGATATCCGGCGGGGACAGTTTCGAGGATGGTGTCCAGGATCAGCCTGCCGTCTATCTTTTTGAACTCGATATGGTGGTTGTGATACGAAAGCGTAATGCCGTTTTCGCTCAGGATCTGCCCGCATTCAGCCAGGTTTTCCGCCAGCTTCTTCACGTCCTCCGCCGTGTTCAGGGGATAGGGACCGGGATGGGGAAAAGCGGTGTGGACGCAATCCAGCTTCTTCAGCCGCTCCACTATCTTCATGGGCTCTTCAAAAAGGACCTTGGGGCTCTCGTGGGTGGCTATGCACCGGAGGCCGTTATCGTCCAGCAGCTTTTTGCAAATATTCTCGTCGATGGGGCCCATGCCGCTTATCTGCACGGTCTCGTAGCCCATGGCCCTCACCTTGGCAAAGCTCTCGGCTACGCCCTTTTCGTTCTTGATGAAGTCGCGCACTGTAAAAAGCTGCGCGGCTATCTGATACTTTTTCATATAAAGCTCCTTAAGATTATTTACCTAATTCCAAAACCACCGCTTCTTCGCCGCAATCGGGGAACTTGGGGCAGTTGATGCACTCCGACCAGATCTTCTGGGGCAGAGTATTCTTTTCCACTCTGTGAAAACCCAGGGTCTCAAAGAAAGGCACCCGGTAGGTAAGAGCAAACACCTTTTCTATGCCCAGGGCCCTGCAATCCTCCACGCAGGCCTTCACCAGTCCGCTGCCTATCTTCCTGCCCTGATACTCGTCCCTGACGGCCAGGGACTTTATCTCCGCCAGATCCTCCCAGCACACGTGGGCCGCGCAGCAGCCCAGCACCGGGCCGTCTTCGTCCGCCGCCACGTAAAAGTCCCGCACGTTCTCGTAAAGCACCGAAAGGGATTTCGGAAGCATGGCGTCCCGGGCGGCGAAATCGTTTATCAGGGTCTGTATCTCTATTATATCCTTCAGCTGCGCTTTTCGTATTATCACTATATAATTCCTTTCTTTCAGCCGGCTATCTCCCGAAGGGCTGCCGTAAATTCTTCAAAAGCGGTCTCCTCGGGCACGGAGCGCAAAAATTCTCCCTTTGCAAACAGGGCGCACTTCCCCGCTCCGCCGGCGATGCCGAGATCGGCTTCCTTTGCCTCTCCCGGTCCGTTCACCACGCAGCCCATCACCGCCACCGTGATATGCCTTTTGGGCTTGTGGGCGTCCAGCCAGCTCTGCACCTTTTCCGCCAGAAGTTCCAGGTCAATGCCGGTCCTGCCGCAGGTGGGGCAGGATATAAGGGTATAGCCGGCGTCCCTTTTGCCCAGGGCCCTCAGTATCTCCAGAGCGGCGGCCACCTCCTTTTCCGGAGGCGCCGTGAGAGAAACCCTTATGGTGTCGCCTATGCCTTCCATGAGCAGGGCCCCTATACCCATAGCCGAACGGATGAGGCCGGTGCGGGGGAGCCCCGCCTCGGTGACGCCGGTATGCAGGGGATAATCGCACACCTTCGCCGCATATCTGTACGCTTCTACCGTAAGGGGCACGGAGGACGCCTTGAAGGAAAGCACCGTGTCGTAAAACCCCAGGCTCTCAAGGATGCGCACCTGCTCCAGCCCCGATTCCACCAGGGCCCGGGGCGTGAGCTCCGGATATCTGCTGCGGTCCACGGAGCCTCCGTTGACGCCGATCCTTATGGGTATATGCTTTTCCGCCGCAGCCTGGACCACGGCCTCGGTGCGGCTCCTGTCCCCTATGTTGCCGGGGTTTATGCGGAGCTTGTCCACTCCCTGCTTCACGCATTCCACCGCCAGCCGCCAGTCAAAATGTATATCCGCTACAAGGGGGAGGGATATCTGCTTTTTGATCTCCCCCATGGCGCGGGCAGAGTCCATATCCGGCACGGCGCAGCGCACTATATCGCAGCCGGCTTCCTGCAGCAGGCGTATCTGCGCCACGGTGGCGTCAATATCGGCGGTCCTGGTGTTGGTCATGGACTGCACCGAAACGGGAGCGCCTCCCCCCACCGGAACGTTTCCCACCATGACGCGCCTTGTCTCTGTTTTCATTTCGGCATAGCCCCCGTTATAAGTTTGTAAACGTCCAGCCCGATGACCAGAACAAAAATGAGTATCATGACCATCACGCCGGCAGTCTGGATCTTGATAAGCTGCTCTTTTGCGAACCGTTTTCTTCTGAGAGTTTCCAGAAGGATGACGAAAAGATGCCCGCCGTCAAGGGGAGGTATGGGCAGCAGATTGAAGATCGCCAGGGAAAGAGACAGCCCTCCCGCCAGAATTATAATGGAAAACACCCCGGAATTCACGGCGCTGTTGGTCATGGAAACTATGGCCACGGGCCCGCCGAGATTGTCCTTTACGGCTCTGCTGAAAAGGATCTTCAGGGTCTCCCGTATCATGTTCCACACAGACTCGAGCCCGGTTTTCATGCTTTCCGCCAGTCCGGTTTTCTTGAGGTGATAGCCGGGGATGAACCCCAGCACGGGAGTCGCGATACCCATCAGCGGCTCAAAGGAAGCCCCGGAAAGGGAGGTTTTGTGTATCAGGTTTTCGGGATCGGTATATTCTATCACACAGCCCTTTTTCAAAAGAGCCTTCTCTATATCCTCCGGTCCGGTTATTTTGACGCCGTTCACCGAAACAAGTATATTGCCGGTGTCCCACCACTTTCCCTCCGAGGGGCGGGGGCTTATGAACATGCGGGAGGGAAAAATGATCTCCTGTCCGCAAAAGCGGCCGCACCACTCCCGGGCTGTGAACCGTATCTCTTTTTTGTCATAGCCGGAATGCAGCGTAAGGGTCACCTTTTCCCCCTTTTCGGGAGCGGCCCGCCAGAATTCTCCGGTGTCGGTGAATTTCCTGCCGTTCATCTCCACCAGCGCGGAATCCGCGCCGGCCTTCTCCAGGGGAGTCTCCTTGATGAAGCCCGTAAGCTTCACCGAGCCCTTCTCCTGCTCCCAGTTGCCTCCCATATAGTATCTGAGGGTAAGGTTCGGAACGCCTGTTTTTGTCAGGGTCCTGCCCTTTCGGTCTATAACGAGAGTCACTTCGCCTTCGCTTTTGCGGATCTCCTCCACCAGTTCGCCGGGCTTGGAAAGAGCCTTGCCGTTGACCGAAAGGACCCTGTCTCCGGCGCGCAGATCCATTTCCGCGGCGGGGGTGCCCGGCATAGTCATCTGCACCGAATTATCGGAGCCGTCCGGCAGCCCCCAGACGTAGCCCAGCAGCATAAAGACCGCCACCGCGAAGAGAAAGCTGAAAAAGGGGCCGGCAAATATCACGGCCGCTCTGGCGTAGGCCGGCTTGGACTGAAAGCCCCCTTCCACGTCCATCTCCGCCGGATCCTCGCCGCTCATCCGCACGAAGCCTCCCAAAGGAATGCAGCGGACATTGAAGTCCGTGCCGTTTTTTTTCAGGTAAGTGAACAGCCTGGGGCCGAAGCCCACGGAAAACTCAAGGACCTTTACGTCAAATATACGGGCCAGCAGGAAGTGGCCGTATTCGTGGGCAACCACCAGCAGGCATATGATCACTATAAACGCAA
>JAGDAG010000278.1 GCA_017959625.1 Abditibacteriota bacterium
GCTGGCCTCCATAGCCATGATGCTTATGCAGCTCTGGGTGTCCCGGACCAGGGAATATATGGCCGACGAGGACGGCGCCCGGATGTGCGGCAGGCCCGGCTCCCTGGCCAACGCCCTCCTGAGACTGCAGGAAGGGGTCAAGGCCCGGCCCATGAGCTCCGCCGACACCATTACGGAAAATCTGTATATAGTCAACCCCTTTACCGCAGGGGCCATAGCCAATCTGTTCTCCACCCATCCCCCCATTGAGAAGCGGGTGGAAAAGCTGAGACAGATGGAGAGAGGGAGCGTGATCAGATGACAGTCATGCATTGGCTCATATGGGGCGGCATACTGGTGGTCACCGAGATCTTCGTGGGTTCATTTGTGCTCCTGTGGTTCGGACTGGGCGCCTTTGCCGCCGCCCTTCTGTGCCGGCTGGGGCTGCCCGAGTGGACTCACTGGACCGTGTTTGCCCTGACGGGCATCATCCTGTTTGCCGTATTCCGCAGGGCTCCCTTCCTGCTGGGCAAGCCCTCGGATTCCCGGTTCGGCGCAGAGAGGCTGGTGGGCATGACCGGCATAGTGACCCGGCCCGTGACCAAAAACAGCCCCGGCAGGATCAAGGTGGACGGAGAAGTGTGGACCGCCGTCAGCGGCGAGGACATAGAGGAAAACGAAGCTGTCTTGGTGGAGCGCATAGACGGCAACAAGGCAGTGGTAAAAAGATACACGGAGGAATGATATGTTTTTTGTGATCGTCGCGCTCATCGTGGTGGTGTTTATCTCCAACGGTGTGCGCATCGTGCGTCCCTATGAGAAGGGCGTGGTGGAGCGCCTGGGAAGCTACAACAGGACCGTGGGCTCCGGCCTGAGGCTCATCCTGCCCATCATAGACAGGATGAATAAGGTGGATATGCGCGAGCAGGTGGTGGACGTACCGCCTCAGCAGGTCATCACCAAGGACAACGTGGCAGTGGAAGTGGACGCGGTGGTCTATTATGAGGTCACCGACCCCATGAAGGTCATATACAACGTGGCCAACTTCTATCTGGCCGTCACCAAGCTGGCCCAGACCAACCTGAGGAACCTGGTGGGCGACCTGGCCCTGGACGAATGCCTTACCAGCCGCGACAGGATCAACACCCAGCTCCGGGAGATCCTTGACGAAGCCACGGACAAATGGGGCACGAAGGTCACAAGGGTCGAGCTTCAGAAAATTGAACCCCCCGCAGACGTCACCGAGGCCATGCACAGGCAGATGAAGGCCGAACGACTGAGAAGGGCGGTGATCCTGGAAGCAGAGGGCGAAAAGCAGGCCGCCATACTTAAGTCGGAGGGTGAAAAGCAGGCGAAGATCCTCAGCGCCCAGGGTGAAGCGGAAGCCCTGAAGCAGGTCGCCGATGCGGAAAAGTATCAGAAGATAGCCAGAGCGGAAGGCGAGGGGCAGGCTGTGACCACTGTTTTCAGGGCCATGCATGAGGGAGAGCCTACCAACGATATCCTTGCCCTGAAATATATGGAAGCGCTGCAAAAGGTGGCAGACGGAAAAGCGACCAAAATATTCCTTCCTCTCGAAGGGACCAATATGCTGGGCAGCATCGCCGGCATAAGCGAGCTGTTCAAGGACAAAGATAAGAATATTCCGGAATAAAAAAACGGATGCCGGAGGGCGGATGGCCCTCCGGCATTTTTTTATATCGCAGGCGGCGGAAGAGTCAGTTTTTCATCAGCTCTTCCATGGCTTCGGTCCAGCGCTCGCCCAGGATCCTGCAGGCTTCATGGGAGTCCAGCCCCTCCAGGTCGTCGCGCTTTAAGGGCTTGCCGTATGTGACGGTGGTTTTGGTCCTGTGGAGCCCCTTGTTCAGGGTGGAAAGGCATTTGTCGGTCCCCTTGATAGCGGTGGGGATCAATACGGCGTCGCTTTTTATCGCTACCATAAGCGCTCCCCGCCGGGGCTCCCCCAGCAGGCCGTCCTTTGACCTGCGGCCCTCCGGGAAAATGTTTACCATGCGGCCCTCCTTAAGGAGCCTGAAAGCGTGCTTGATGGCGCCCACGTCCGAGGTGCCCCTGGTCACGGGGAAGGCGCCGACGGAGTATATGAGTTTTCCCAGCACCGGAATTTTGAAGAGCTCCGCTTTTGCCATAAAATACACCTGTCTGGAGCAGCAGGAGCCTGCGGCGGGAGGATCCAGATAGCTGACGTGGTTGGGCATGAGCAGGACCGGCCCTTCCTTCGGTATATTGTCCGCCCCGACGCCTTTATAGCCTCCGAGAAGAAATAGGAAAAAGCGGCACAGGCCGCGGCCTATGTAGTAGCTTGGCGTCATTTGGCTGTCTTTTCCCTGAACAGGGTTATGATCCTGTCCACCACCTGTTCTACGGACATCCCGTCGGAATTGATGGTCACTGCGTCGGGAGCCTTTTTCAGAGGCGAATGTTCTCTTGTGGAATCTATCATATCCCTCTGGCTCATGTCCTGCTTCAGCTGCTGGAAATCCATTTCGATGCCGTTTTCCTTATACTGCTTCTGGCGCCTGCGGACCCGTTCGTCTATGGTGGCCGTGAGAAATATCTTCAGGTCCGCGTCGGGATATACCACCGTTCCGATATCCCTTCCTTCCATTACCAGCGGGCCCATGTCCCTCGCCGCTTTCTGCAGCCCCGCCATATAGGTCCTCACTCCCGCTATAGAGCACACGGGAGCCACGAGGCAGGTTATGTCCGGAGAGCGGATCTCTTCGGTGACGTCCTCTCCGTTGAGAAGGACGTACTGCTCCTGCATGTCTTCGGACAGGCTGAAGCTTATGGAACACTGCTGGACGGCCGCGGTGACGGCCGCCGGATTATTGATATCGGTCTTCTGCCTTCGTATGTATAAGGTGGCAGCCCTGTACATGGCTCCCGTATCGATGTACCTGAAGCCGAGCCTTTTTGCCGTAAGGCGCGCCACGGTCCCCTTTCCGGAGCCGGCAGGCCCGTCGATGGCTATCACGTGATTCATATCCTTATTCCTTGCCGAGGACTGTTTTAAGCGCCGCGACAAACTTTCTGCACTCTTCCATGGTGCCTACGGTGACCCGCAAAAAGGTGGGGGCGCCGAAGATGTTGCCCGAACGCACGATGACTCCCAGCTTCATAAGGTCGTTGAATACCTTGACGCAGTCCCTCCCGGAGTCGAACCAGATAAAGTTGGCGTTGGTGGGAACGTAATAAATGCCCATGGCATCGAATTCCCCGTACAGATACTTTTTGCCCTCCGAATTGCTCTTCCTGGACCCGGCCACGTGCTCCCGGTCGTCCAGAGCGCTTATGGCGGCAGCCTGGGCTATAAGGCTGGTGTTGAAGGGCAGGCGCACCCTTTCCATAATGTCGATGATGGGGGCGGGGGCCAGAGCGTAGCCTATGCGCAGGCCGGCCAGGCCGTATATCTTTGAAAAGGTCCTCAGCACGATTATCTTTCGGCCCTCGGCGATCCACTTGTTCATATCGCTGTAATCCTGATCGTCGGCATATTCAAAATAGGCCTCGTCCAGAAACAGTATCACTCTTTCCGGCAGCCTGTCCATAAAGGCTTCGATATCGGCCTTCGGGATCAGGGTCCCGGTGGGGTTGTTGGGGTTGGTTATATAACAGGCCTTGGTGTTTTCGGCCACCTCCTTCAGCATGGCTTCAAGGTCCGGGCCCCAGTCCTTTGTCATGGGGACCTTTTTGACCCCGGCGGCCATTACCAGGGCCGAGGTGGCGTATTCCGAAAAGGTGCAGGCGGGCACCACTATATTGTCGGTATCCTTGATAAAGGCGTGGGCAAAATAAAAAATGATCTCATCGCCGCCGGTGCCGAAAATGATGTTTTCGGGCTTAAGCGCCAGCCTTTCCGCCAGCTTGTTGCGCAAAACGAAGGCCGCTCCGTCGGGGTATATGTTGGCCCCCTTCAGGCATTCTTCCGCCGCTTTGACGCCGGCGGGGGAGGGCCCCAGGGCGTTTTCGTTGGATGCAAGCTTGATGACGTCCGTTATTCCCAGCTCGCGCTTTACTTCGTCGATGGGCTTGCCCGGAACGTAGGGTTTGATCTGTAAAAGGTTTTCTCTGAAATCAAGATTATTCATTTTGCACTTCCTGAAATAGTACTACATAATAATAATAACACAAAACGCCATTAATTTAAAGTGCGGGCCCGGGAAGGCCACCGGGGCCCGGGTCACTGTAAAATCGGCGCCCGCTGTGATATAATATAATTGATAAAAAAAAGGAGCATCTGTATGTCCGATCCGTTCAAACCGGCTGCCGGCGCCGAAGGCTGTCTGTCCGACGAATCAAAGCTTTCGGGAAGAAGCGCGGGCATTTGTTTTCCCGCAACTCCCGAAGAAGCCGCGGCGGCGGTAAAATACGCCCGGGACAAGGGTTATCCCCTCACTCTGCAGGGAGGCCTGACCGGCATCGTGGGAGGAGCCGTTCCCGATGATACCCGGATAATCAATACCTCCCGCCTCAAGCGCATAGGCCCCGTCAGAGACGACAATACCCTTTACGTCGATGCGGGAGTGTCCCTGGATGAATTGAGAGGATACATTTCCCCGAAAGGGCTGTACTTCCCTCCGGACCCCACGGAGACCTCCGCC
>JAGDAG010000279.1 GCA_017959625.1 Abditibacteriota bacterium
AAAACGGCATAGTGACCGATCATTATTCCAAAGCCTTTGCCGTTACGGGTCATACCCACGTCTATGGGCTGCGTGACAAGCCGGAATATCCCATAGAGGAAGGCCGGCTGCTGACGGAGAACGTGGCTCGCATAAAGTATAAAAACGGCAGCATAGCCCATTTTAAGATAAAGATCACCAAAAATGACTTCGACAGGGACGCGGACAAGCTGCCGCGGTCCGACAAGGCGTATGGCAGCATCGGTTTTCCTTCCGTGATATGGCGCAAGGGAGAGGACGCGGGCGGCTATGGCTCGGATCATCTTGCCGCCTGGGATCTCAGGAGTCCTGCCGAAGAGACCGTATATGACAACGGCTTTGGAAAAAGCGCCGTCCGGATGCCGGTTGCGCCTTATTCCGCGGGAGACGGAGCAAAGGGCGCCGGTTTGGCAGACGCTCCCGGGACAGCGCGGAGATACGTGACGGAAGAAAGAGATGTGGATCCGATACTGATGAAGAAGAAGCTGGCCGCCGGATGGATAGCCGATAACAGGAACAATCAGATAAGGAGGATGTATGTCGCTGTCAGTCTCCCGGCGGGGACCGGCAAGGAGACCAGGCTGAAGCTGGCAAAAGACATCGTGGACCACAGCGGTATGCTCATATCAAGCAACTACGAATATATGAAAGACTGCGGGGAGGATATCCTCGGCATACCGCCCGATCCTTCCGAGACAGTGACTCTGGGCTCCTGGCCGCAGAGCGGCGATAAAAAGGAGCCCATAGAATGGATAGTGCTGGCCAGGCTGGGCAGGAACAAGCTGTACGTCATCAGCAAATATGTGCTGGAGCGCCGGGTGTTCGACGAAAGCGACAAAGACGTGAAGTGGAAGGATTGCTCCCTGCGCCGTTGGCTCAACGACGGTTTTTACAAAGCCGCTTTTTCGGCGGAGGAAAAAAAGCGTATCCTTGTCTCCGACGTCGCCACCCGGGAAAACAAAATGGAAAGGTATAACGATCCTCAGGTGATCACCTATACCAAAGACAAGCTGTTCATCCCCTGCGGCGAAGAGATCAACAACTTTTTCTATCACCAAAGAGGCTGCGCTCCCACGAAGCACGCCAGGGACAGAAAGCTGGGCGTCGATGAAAGGACAGGGTTTGCTTACTGGTGGCTGCGGGGCGTCGGCTTCGGCTCGGCTGTCGCGACCAGTCATAGTCCAACATCGACCTTTGAAAAACCGAATTCAGATTTTGCGGGGGTCCGCCCCATGATGTGGATCACTGCCAAATGAGAAGTTCTGCCAAGGGGCCCGGGGCCCTGCGGCAAAAGCGTATGTTGAGGCAATAATCTGCGACTGCAAGTATTTTTAGCATTGATCGCCGTTTTTGCGGCGATGCTTCTGAGCGGCTGCGCCGCGAAGGATAACGCCGCCGGGGCGCCTGCCGCCCCGGACAGGCCTGCCGCCCCGGCTGCCGGCGCTGCGCAGGCTGCCGGCAAGATCAGGCCCATCGCGAAGCCGGCGAAGGATATACCCTTTGTCACTCTTTCCTGCAAAAAGGGCGAAGACATTACCCAAACTCTGCGGGATACCCTCGCGGATAAACGCAGGATCCTGATCCCCAAGGGGACCTACAGGATCACCGGACCCGTAAGCGTTCCTTCCGACACCGTGATAAAGGGGGAACCGGGGACAGTGCTGAAAGTTGGCGGCTTTCCGAAGATGGACATAATGTACGGAGCTATCCCCGAAGGCGCGCCGTTGGAGCACGTTTTTGAAGTGTCGGGCGCAAGATCGGAAAACGGAGGGCCTGCGGAGCCCTGCGACAACGTGACCATAGCGAACCTTTCTTTTGTGGCTGCCGAAAAGTCCTCATCATGGGCGGCGGTCATGGCTCTTTCTGTCAGAAGCCTTACCCTGGAAAACCTTGATACCGACGGGATGAGTATAGCCTACCTTTCCCTGGCGGACAGGCTTCGCAACGGCAGACTGAGCTTTTTCAGCCGGAATAAGATCACATCGGACGAGTATCTCAACAGAAACGTCATGATACTGAACTGCTCTGCGAACGGCAAGGGCAAGGAACGGGTGGGCGCGGGGATATTCATCGAATACTGCCGCGATTTTGCCGTCTCGGGCTGCCGGATCGAAAACTGCCGCCGTGGCATCGAACTCCATGGCGGCGAACAGCACCGCGTGAACTACGAAAAAGACAGTTTTGTCACGGTGAAGTCCGGCGCGGTAACAGGCTGCAGCGTGCGGCAGATCGAAGATGACGGAATATTCGCCCAACGCTGCGACTTTATCACCGTAAAGGACTGCAGGGTGTCGGACAGCCGTATGGGGGCCGGCATAAGCTTTTGGGGCTCCGGCGATTTCAGGGCTGAAGGCTGCCGTGTCAGCGACTGCCAGACCGGTTATTGTACCGGGCAAAACTGTTCGGGCAATATTGCCATAGTCAACTGCAGATCCGGCTTTGCCGGCAGGAAGGCGGGCTACGGCGCGAGGCATTACTATAACGGCAACAGCAAAGTAATACCGTCTTCGGCGCGTATAGTGATCGAAAACTGCGAGTTTGAAGGCAACATCGCCGGGTACATCGGATTGTCCGGTCCCGCCAAAGGCATTGTCTTCAAACACAACCGATGCGTCAACGCAATGATCGAGGTGTTAGAGGGCAACAAAAACGGGGAAGGCATCGAATCGAATATCACCGTTGAGAAAAACACCTTTGAGGATCATACCGAAGGCATAGACTCATTGACCGCAGCCATTTACGCCGATATACGGACCGGGACTTCGCTGTCCGTTACCGGCAATACCTTCAAGGGGGATCACGGCCTGGGCATAAGCATTATTGACGCTTCCCCCGGAGGAGGAGGAAAGGCGCATATCGACGGCAATACCCTTGAGGGCTATAATACCGATATATCGGTGGGAGCCCGAAACGGTATCACCGTGACCGGCGGTGACTTCCGGGGCGAGATACAGAAGATCTGACGGGGGCAGCACACTGCGGCTGTTTGAAAGACACGGTCACAGCCGCAGGAGATGCGGCAAACGGAGGTTTAAGATGAGAATATATACTTTGATAGCGGCTTTGGCGCTTTGCCTTGTTGCCGTCTGTCTTTGGGCGCAGTCCGAAGATGAAACGATAAAGATCGGCAGGCTGCCTTATTATCTGAGTGAATTTGCAAAAGCCGGCGGAACGGAATTCCTGATAAGCAAAAAAAGCCTTGCCGACGCAAGGGTCATAAGGGTCAGATATGCCCCACGTCCCGGGGCGGAGGAAAAGATCGCAGCGATCTGCCGCCCCGACGAAATCGCCGACGCAGTGGAAAAGCATATGGACAGCCGTATCACCGAATACCCTCTGGTGGAAACGGAACGCCTGAACAAGGATCTCGATCTGGAGATCTACGAAACGGGAAAGGGCCTGAAAAGCGAATGGGACAAAGCCGACGCTTATTTGCTGGTGCTGAGGCATGATGGCCGTGTGGTCTGGTTTTCCCAAAAGCGCGCCTTCCGTTCCAAGCCGTATGGGGAGCGGCAGAAAAACGAGATCGACCGCCCCGACGCCATGGTATTGCCTGACGGCAGATATCTTGTAGTGACTTCACAGTCTGCTTGTTATACCAAAGAGGCCGGGGGAAAGCTGGTCATAGGCCCCGGGTTCGGCGGCAGGATAAACTGGATCGAGGAAACCGAAAACAAGCATCGGGGAATGTATAAAATGCCCTCCGGTTATCCGACAGTAAAAATACTGACAGACAACGTAGTCCGCCATTCGTATCCCGACGGCTGCGAGGAGCACTGGGCGCTGCGGCTTTCCGGCGAGGACACGGAAAAAAACAAGAGCAGGTTTTCCGCCCCGGCAGAAAAAGACGATTATGTCGGGAACCTGATCCGAAACACCTATGCAAATCTGCTGTGGTGGAACGGAAGATACGGAGAAACCACCAAAGAATGCGCCGAAGAGAATTCAAAAAGGTTTCGCGTCTGGTACTTCAAAAAAGGCGTAAAGGAACCCGTTTATGATGGCGGCGCGTATATAAAAACAGAGGCGCCGCTTTCGGAAATTATACCGAAGGAACATCTGGAAAAAATGCAAAGGGGCGACCCGGGGCCCTTTTACGGCGTCAAGCCCATTGATAGAAGCGATTTTGTAAAGCTTTACTGCAAAGAAGGCGAAGATATCACCCGGACTCTCCGGGACGCTCTGAAGGACCACCGGCATCTGATCCTCGCCAAAGGGACCTACAGGATCTCGGGCACGATAGAACTCCGGGGAGGGACCGTGGTATCGGCGGAGCCGGGCACCATTCTCCGGGTGGAGGGCTTTGACAAACGGAGCATTGCTTCCGGCGCTTCCGTTCCGGGAGCGCCTGCCGGCAGCGTGTTCAGGGTGACGGGAAAGGACCAGGGCATAGGGAACCCTGTGCTGAAGACGGAATTTGTGACCGTAGGCGGTTTTACCTTTGTTTCGGAAACCCGGCAG
>JAGDAG010000280.1 GCA_017959625.1 Abditibacteriota bacterium
CATATGATCAAGACAGGTCGTTTTTATATTATGGCGGATCGTTTCTCAGCGACAACAATGAAGATATCGATAAAATGTGCAAAACGATCCCTCTTGTTAAGAGAGTTGTTAAATACGACAGATTTGAAGTCCTGGAGTATGATGCAAATGATAAGATCAACTATATAGATGTTCCGCCTTCATTTCTTGTTCTTTCTGTTGTAAAGGACCGTGGAAAGACGATATGGTATTTTGAAGGACATCCGTTCAGAGACATAGCCATAACTGCAGACGGGAGATATATGATAGTAACCGATGAACTGGTGTTTTATGCAACTGCCGACGATAAAAGAATATTATCCGAACTTTACGGAGGCAACAGGATCTATTTTTTCAATATCGCGCGCCCTGCCGACGTCCGTATCCTTACGGACAACGTTGTCCGCGTGTCATATAAAAGCGGACTTGTGGAACACTGGAAGGTGCGGCTCTCGGAAGAAGATCTGGAAAAAAATATAGAAAAATACAAAACGGAAGAAAAGCATCTTGCGGATAAATGCCTTTTGTGGAGCAACGGGAAAGGCAAGCCGTATAAATCCCAGGCTATGTGGTGCTATTACGAGAGCGATTCGGAACCGGTTTATGATAACACAAATCTTGCCGACATAACAGCGGATCTCTCCGATCTGCAAAACAGCGTTTTGGCATCGGCTGCGAAGCAGACCAATGAGAACGTTGCCGCCGTTGCTTCCGGCAACGGCTTGAGTGAAGAAGCCGCAACCGGCCGGTCAGCAGGGCTGGTGGCCAGGATCAAGACTTTCTTTGCCAGGCTGTTTTCTTAATCGAGCGATAGCGCGCGCGGGGCTTTTGAAGCCCCGTTTTTTTGTTTTGGCATCAGCCGGGCCGGCGCCCGGCCGCCCGCCGAGGCGGCGGAAAGAACGAAACGGTTTCTCCCGTGCTGAGGTGAGGATCCGCGCTCTCATGTTTTTTTGCGGTTTTGTTCAAAAACAAGGGTATCCGGCGCAAAAATAGAGTATAATTATTAATAGGTGCGTTATGCGCCTTTCGGTAAATATACGGCGTCTGTTCAAAAGGAGAAACCCCCGTTAATGTATCTTGGTATAGCTCTGGTGGCCCTTGCCGGCGCAATGTCGGGAAGCGGAGTATGGCCCCTGAAGGCCGTTAAAGTGTTTAATTTCGATCAGATATATTTTTTTGCTCCGCTGTTTTCTTTTTTGATAATACCCTGGACGGTGGCTTTTATATTCTGCCCCGATATCATGGATATCGTTGCCCGGATACCCCGGGAACGGATGGTTTTCTTTTCGGTGATGGCCGTGTTTTACACCGTGGGCTGCTATATGGGCTGGTACACGGCGGCGCGCCTGGGAGTGGGCATAGCCTACGGCATCAATTCCTGTTTTGCCAATATCACCGGGGTCATGATCCCCATCCTTTTCAAGGGGACGGGGCAGTTTGCGGATTCGCCGGATTTTCTCACCCTGCCCTCCAATCTGGTGATGCTGTCCGTGGCGGGCATGTGTACCGCCATCATGCTGATACAGAACGCCTCTATGGTGAAGTCCGCCTGCGAAAAGGACGAGACCATTTCCCGGGGGCGGCGCAACTTTTACGTTTTCTGCGGCTTTCTCAACGGCCTTTTGGGCAATTTTGCCACCTTCGTGCTGGTTTACGGCGGCAGCGAGGTGATAGAGCTGCTGACAAGGTCGGGGCAGACCCCCTTTATCGCCAATATCATAGTGTGGGGCATAGTGTTCCCCATGGTGCCGGTGACGGCTATGCTGATAACCGGCGCCAGGATGACCGTTCACCGGGAATGGAAAAAAATAATACAGGCCCCCGCAGAGATATTATACGTATTTCTGGCGGGCATCCAGACCTCGGTGTGCCTGGGGGTCTACGCTACGGGAGTCATTTTTCTGGGTAGCTTCGGCGGCAGCGTGGGGGCGGGCTTTTCCACCTCCTTCCAGATAATAGCCAGCCAGCTTCTGGGAGTGTTTTCCGGAGAATGGAAGAACGCCGGCCCGAAAGCCCGCCGCACCATGATCATCGCTCTTGTTATAGTATTTGTATCCATAATTCTGCTTTCGGCAGGCAATTATCTCGCCGGAGGCTAAAGGAGTTTTTATGTTTATCAATCCCTACGCCGGCAGGCTTGATATCAAGCCCGTCAAGTCAAATTTCCATATCCACGCGGGCACGGGGCCCGGCACCTGCGGCGCCTACGAGATCGAGCCCGTTATCGAAGCCTACCGCGACTGCGGCTACGGCGCCCTGTGCATCTCCAACCACAATCTCCTGACGGACCCCGCTCCCTACAGGGAAAAATACGGCATAGCGCTGCTGCAGGGCTATGAATACACCACCCGGGAGCACCTGCTGTGTCTGGGTTCCCCGGCCTTTACCCCCATCCCGCAGGACGTGATATTCCGGCCGGGCAGAGACGGCCTGGAGGAGGGGCCCTTCGGCCCGGTTCACCGCAAGAGGAACGTGGAAAACCTTCAGAAGGCCATAGACGACTGCAAAAGCGCCGGGGGCTACAGCATCATCTGCCACCCCGACTGCCACGTGTGGGGGGTCTCCCGCGACGTCATCGACGCCGTCGGCGGCTATGACGCCATAGAGATACTCAACGGCCTCAATACCTCCGATACCTACGACCATATCCTGAGCAAAGGGCTCCTGAAATGGTGCACCGGTTCCGACGATTTCCACCGCTGGTGGCACCTGGGCGTCTGCTGGAACATGATCTACGGCGAGCCCACCGAAGCGGGAATTCTGGAAGCCATGCGCAGCGGGGCTATGTACGTTTCCAAGGGTCTCAGCCTGCAGAGGCTGGAGCTGTCGGACGGCCGTATCCACGTAAAAGTCATGGGAGGCGACGGCTTCGAAGGGGATATGGAATACAAATTCATCGGCAAAGACGGCAGGGTACTCAAAGTAACCAACGATACCGAAGCCTCGTACAGAATAAAAGGAAACGAAGCCTACGTACGGCTGGACGTCACCAGCCCCGAGGGCTGGAAGCTCATCACCCAGCCGGTGTATGACGACGCTTTTTTCACCGAGAAGTAAAATGTTTGTAAATCCCTATAAAGACTGTTTTGAAAAAAAGCCCCTTAAGTGCACCTTCCACACCCACGCGGGCACGGGGCCCGGCACCTGCGGCGCCTACGGGATCGACGACGTGCTGGCCCTCTACAAGGAGCTTGGCTTCGACTCGTTGTGCATCTCCAACCACAACCTTTACACCGATCCCGCGGAATACGAGAAGAAGCACGGCATTCTGCTCTTCCCCGGTTACGAATATACCAAATGGGAGCATATGGTGTGCCTGGGCACCGACAAGGTGCTGGTGCCTCATCCGGAGACCATGGCGCCTCTTGAAGACCCGGTGACTCCCTATCAGGCTGCCATCGACGGCTGCAACGCGGACGGGGGTTTCCCCATCCTGTGCCACCCCAACTGGCCTGTGGAATGGGCCCTGTCAAAAGGATTTCTTTCAAGCGTCCACCGCATGAGGGCCATTGAGGCCCACAACGGCTCCTGCGGCTCCAACGCCTGGGACCACGTGCTTTCCGGAGGCCGCCTGATCTGGGGCGTGGGCTCCGACGACTTCCACCGCTGGTGGAACCTGGCCCGCAGCTGGAACGTGGTTTACGCCGACAGGGACAAGCCTTCCATCATGGCGGCCCTGAAGGCGGGGGCGTTTTACGCTTCCACGGGGCTGGCGCTACAGGGCCTGACCCTGGACAGCGACAAGATATCCGTAGAGGTCATCAACCCCAACGATTACCGCGACGAGTTCAATTTCAAGTTCTTCGGCGCCGACGGCAGGCTGCTGAAGGAGGTCAACGAGGAGACCGCCACCTACCGCCTGAAGGGCGGCGAGAAATACGTGCGGGTAGAGGTCATGAACAACGCCGGCAGAAAGCTCTACACCCAGCCGGTCTATGACGACGAATATTTGAGTATAGAGGAATAATATGTTTGTCAACACGCTTCAGAACAAGCTCCGGGGGCCCTGTCAGCGGAGCAATTTCCATATCCACGCGGGCACGGGGCCCGGCACCTGCGGCGCCTACGCCATAGACGACGTGATAAGCAACTACAAGGCGGTGGGCTACACCTGCCTGTGCCTGTCCAACCATAACCTGCTCACGGACCCCGCCACCTTTGACAACCGTGGGCTGAATATGATACCGGGTTACGAATACACCTCCGACAAGCATCTGGTATGCCTGGGGGCGAAGACCATGGCCTTCGACCCGGCGGACACCTCCGACGAGGCGCTGCAGAAGGCTGCGGAAACCTGCGTGAGCGAGGGGGGCTTCGCTATCCTCTGCCATCCCCACTGGCCGGAGGAATGGCACACCGGCCGGGAGTTTCTGGACAGGACCTTCGGCTTTGAGGGCATAGAGGTGTTCAACGCCGCCACCGACAGGGACGTGGGCGCCAAAGGGCGGACTGCCTGTATGAACGCCCAGGACTACCTGCTTTCCCGGGGGCGTCTGGTATGGGGCGTGGGCTCCGACGATTTCCACCGCTGGTGGCACCTGGCCGCCGGCTGGAACATGATATACGCCGACAACACTCCGGAGGCCATAATAAAGGCTCTTAAGGCCGGGGAGTTTTACGTGTCCTCGGGCCTCAGGCTCATGGATCTGTCCATAATAGAGGACAGGCTCCACGTGGAGGTGTGCAACCCCAGCGGATACGTGGACGAATACCGCTACAGATTCGTGGGCAGGCACGGGCGCCTGCTGAAAACGGTGGAAAGCGCCTCCGCAGACTATATGCTCTGCGGAGACGAAGGCTACGTTCGCGTCGAGGTCTACTGCCCCGGCGGCAACGTGCTTCTCACCCAGCCCGTTTACGATACGGAATTTTTTAAGGAGAATAATAAATAATGTTTATCAACCCGCTTCAGGGCAAGACAGATCTTGATCCCTGTCAGAGAAGCAATTTTCACACCCACGTAGGCACCGGCAGGAACACCTGCGGACACCACACATTTGAGGAGCTGCTCCCCTGGTATCAGTATCTGGGCTACGGCTGCCTGTGCCTTTCCAACCACAACTGCGTCACCGATCTGGAGCCTCTGAGAAAGGAATACGATATGGTGTTTATCCCCGGTTACGAATACACCTACAATATGCATATGGTATCCCTGGGCTCCGACAGGGTGGTGCTGAAGGGCGAGATGTCCGAGGAAGAGGGCTACCAAAAGGCCATCGACAGCTGCCTGGCCGACGGCGGCGTGCCCGTAGTCTGCCATCCCAACTGGCCGGAGGAATGGCACGTGACCAAGGATTTCCTCAACTCCATTCACGGCTATTACGGCATGGAGATAGTCAACGCTTCCGTGGACAGGGGCCCCATCCGGAGCCGGAACGAAAGGCCCAACGGCCGCAGCAACGCCTCCAACGTTTACGACTGGACCCTGTCCAAGGAGAACAGGATAATATGGTGCTTCGGCCACGACGATTTTCACCGCTGGTGCCATTTCGGCATAGCCTGGAATATGATCTTCGCCGACAAGGAGCAGGGAGCCATACTGGACGCCATCAAGAAGGGCTGCTTCTACGTCTCCACCGGCCTGGTGCTGGAATATCTGGACCTCAAGGACGAAAGGCTCGGGATCAAGGTCCGCAACTCCGACGGTCTTTATGAGGACTATTATTACAGATTTATAGGCAGGCACGGCGAGACCCTCAAAACCGTATACGACCTGGAAGCCTCGTATGTCATAAGGGGCAACGAAGGCTACGTCAGGGTGGAGGTCGTCAATTCCGCCGGCAAGCAGCTGTATACCCAGCCCGTTTACGACGATCAGGTTTATA
>JAGDAG010000281.1 GCA_017959625.1 Abditibacteriota bacterium
AAAAAACGAAGACGACGTAAGACGCGACATCGAAATGAGGGTAACGGAGCCGTGCGAAACAGCCTTCTACACCACTTTAAGAAGGCTGATCCGCGGAATGAGATAGACGAAAGAACCCCTTGTCACAGCCCCGGACCGTGTCCGCATAAAAAAAAGCAGAAGGCAAAAGCCTTCTGCCTGTGGAGCCCAGAACGAGATTCGAACCCGTGACCTCCTCATTACCAATGAGGTGCGCTACCACTGCGCCATCTGGGCAAATAAAGGCGCCGTGAAGCGCCTTTCTGGTGGAGAGTGTTGGATTTGAACCAACGTAGGCGTTGCCAACAGATTTACAGTCTGCCCCCTTTAACCACTCGGGCAACTCTCCTCGTATGGAGCCGACGATGGGACTCGAACCCGCAACCTGAGGTTTACAAAACCCCTGCTCTACCAATTGAGCTACATCGGCAGTTCCGGCTCAACCTCATCACCGTGGCTGACATAACTATTATACTCTATCCCGCAGGCTTTGTCAATACGATAGCGGACAAAAAGTTTCCGGCAGACAAAAAACAGCTCCGGATACCGGATTGGACATTTTACCCGTATTTGATATATAATATTAAATGAACGAAATTCAGCAAGGAGATACCAGTTGGAAAGAGCAAAAAGACTTGAAACGATCCCGCCCTATCTGTTCGGCGAGATATCAAGAATGAAAGCCAAAGCGATAGCAGAAGGAAAAAAACTGATCGATCTCGGGATCGGCGATCCCGATCTGCCTACCCCCGAACCCATAATAAACGCCTTGTGCGAAGCGGCCCGGGATCCCATTACACACCGCTATGATGAAACTGAGGCGGGATGGCCGGAATATCTGCAGGCGGTAAAACGCTATTACAAAAGACGGTTCGACGTTGATATAGACATTGCCTCGGAGGCTCTTTTGCTCATCGGCTCCAAGGACGGCCTTGCCCATATAGTATGGGCCATGGTGGACCCGGGAGACGTAGTCCTTTGCCCCGACCCCGGTTATACGGTGGTAAAGGTGAATTCCATGATGGCAGGAGCAGAGATCTATGGCATGCCGCTTCTTGAAGAAAACGGTTTTCTGCCCGATTTTGACGCCATTCCGGAAGATACCGCCCGCCGGGCCAAGCTGATGTATCTCAATTATCCCAACAACCCCACGGGAGCCGTCTGCGATCTGGACTTTTACCAAAAGGCCGTGGATTTTGCCCGGAAATACGATATTGCCGTAGTAAGCGATATAGCCTATGCCGAAGTCACGTACGACGGCTACAAGGCTCCTTCGATGCTGCAGTGCGAAGGCGCAAAGGACGTGGTGATAGAGCTCCATTCCCTGTCCAAAACCTACAATATGACGGGCTGGCGCATAGGCTTTGCCGCCGGCGCCCCCAATATAATCGCGGCTCTGAACAAAATGAAAAGCAATATGGATTCCCGCCAGTTCCCGGCCATAGATATCGCCGCGGCCTACGCGCTGGACAACGTGACCAACGAAGAAACTCTGGCAGTATATAAGGAAAGAAGGGATATCCTTGTCAAGGGCCTGCGGGAGGCCGGCTGGAACGTCCCCTGCCCCAAAGGCTCCCTTTACGTATGGGCAAAGGTGCCCGGAGGGTACACCTCGGCGGAATTTGTCAAAAAGCTTATATCCGATGCGGGAGTCCTGGTCATCCCGGGCAACGGCTACGGCCCTCACGGAGAGGGATACGTGCGTATGTCCCTGACGGTAGCCGGAGACGTTCACGGCAGCCTGATAAAGGAATTCATCAGCCGAATAAAGGCATCGGGGATCTTTTAAAAAAGCAGGCGTCCCCAAAGATCTTCCTTTGGGGGCGTTTTTTTACGGGAATGAAAGAAAATCAAACCATAAAGCACAACTACGGGCCCATGAGCCTTTACACCTTTCTGGACGAAACAGCCTGGGAATACTGCTATATCCTGGGCTGCAGCGCCGCCGGCACCCCGGCCCCTTCCCCGGAGGACTGGCTGAAGGTCATCTCCGGGATCGACGACGGGCTCGATGATTATGACAAAGAGGATAAAGAAGAAATAAAGATACTCCTCCGGCACGTGGCCAGGGCGGAAAGAGGCTTTGCCCTGAAAAAACGCCTCCCGGGCATGACGGACACGGAACTCATGGGAGTCCTTGCCGCCGGCGAAGAAAAAACCGGCGACGTAATGGCCGCTCTGGGCAAGGCGTATGAGCCCGACAATAATCTGGACATATTCCTGCTCTTAACGGCGGATCTCTCCGCCAAAGATCCGGAAAAGGCGCAAGAAAGGGCAAAGACCGTCACAAGGCTTGCCAAATATTATTTCGGCGAGACCGCCATATACAACGATATAATGGCAGCCTACGGCACCTGTCTGATATATATGGGAAAAACCACTAAAGCCCAAGCGGTGTTCGACACCATATTCGAAGGCGACGAGATGAACCTCCGGAGCATGGTGGCTGTATGCAACGCTCTTGAGCAGACGGGAGAAAAAGAAACCTTCAAAAAATATCTCAGAAAGGCCGTGGAAACAGCCATGCTGCTGGAAAACGAAGAGATGCTGGGGGAACTTACGGCCGTTTACGAGAGCTGTTTTCCCGATGACGATACCGAGGATTTCAACGTTGACCTTCACACGCTGCAGGAGATAATAGATATGCGAAGCCCGGAACCGGAAAAGGTGATCTGGGCAAACATACAGGAGATGCACCCCCGGGAAACGGAAAGGCTCATAGAACAGGAGGAGCCGGAAGAGATACTCGACGGGCTTTTCCGGCATCTGCAGCTGCAGGCCAGGTTATGCGCTCTTATAGTGAAAAAAGAGCAGCCTTATTATGACGCCTACAAAGAGATATACAATAAGTTCCAGTCGGAGCACAAACGCCAGCACGAGCTAATGGAAAGGTTCAAGGACAGCATAAAATAAAAAACGCCGCCCCGCGGGCGGCGCTTTTTTTTGCGCCTTATACGGCCTTGCATTTGCCGCCAATGCTCATCCGCATTGGCGACGGGATGACGGCGCTCTTTTCAGCATTTTCCACTTGACTGACGGCAAGGGCAACTTCTATGACAAGAAGATCTCTTACCGGTTC
>JAGDAG010000282.1 GCA_017959625.1 Abditibacteriota bacterium
ATCGGACAGCACTATATACATCTTGCCCGACTTCCGGACGTCCAGAGGCCTGCTGCCCACGGAGACCCATATCGTTTTGCCGTTGTGCTCCAGGACCCGCAGGGCTCTGTATCTCTCCGGATCGACCGGAACAGACGTCAACTCGCAGTCCTTCGCATCTTCGAATATATCGAATTCCTTCAGGACAAAGCCGCTGCCCAGGCTTTCGTCGAGCAGTGTGTCATAGCTCTCTGCAAAAGCCGCGGGGTCATCCAGATATCTGAAAACGAACATATTCACTCCGTCTATCTCGTCGGGGACCGAGATATCCCACACTTTGGGCTCGGGCTTTATCGTGTGGATATAGGCGATAAGTCCGGGAAAGGCAACGCCCGAGGTATCGTATATCCTCACATCCGGAAGATGCTCCCGGGGTATAAAGGGCAGAGCTCCTTTTTTAAGGCTGTTGCCCAGAGCGTCCTCATAGTAAGGATTGAAGAAATCATGCTTTATAATGGGGTTGAAGATCCTTATGCCCGTCACGATGTCCCGGGTTTCGCCGGTGTCCGCCGGGGCGTCCTGTCCCGGCGCCGTCACGGACTGCAGGGGAGCGGCCTGAGCTTCTGACGCAGCCCTGCTTCCGGACATGCAGAAAGGAAAAACTGCCAGGGCTGCCAGGCAGGCAGCCGCAATGATCAATATAAATCTGTTCATGGTATCACACCTCCGTTTGCCGCATATCCTGCGGCTGTGTTTATGGCCCGAAAACAAACCTTGCTCCGGTTTTGCTATACTACTTAATTATATTATATCATAAAAAACAGCAGTATAATAAAAAAGTCGAAAAAAAAAAAAACGACACGGGCCGGGCGCCGGGGGAACAGAAAAAAAAACGGCGCCCCGGCAGCGAAACCGGGACGCCGGGCATTCCCCGTTATTTGCCGGCTTTTCTGACGGGCAGGCTGTCCCGGAGGACCCTGATCTCCTTTTTCTGGGTCTCGGTGGCGAAGCCGTCGCACAGATAGTCCGCCCACAGGATGCCCGCGGCGTGGCCCTCCTCGTAGGCTATGCGCCAATAGGGATAGGCGGCGGCCAGCACGTGCATCATCATGCCCTTTTTGTGGGGGGCGTCCTCCGGCAGACCGTAGTGCACCGAATAATCGTTGCCGTAGGAATCGTTGAGGACTATGTCCCTCATGTGGTCAAACTGCATCAGATACCAGGTTGCCACCCCGGCTTCCCGGGCCTCCCGGCAGGCCTGCCTGAACACGGTGGGCGTGTAGGCTATGGTGGTGTAGTCCGTAAAAAAGTGGAGCACGTCCTTTTCCTTTACCGTGTCATACTTCAGGGCCTGGCGCCTCTGGGAATAGTATATATGCCTCAGGTCGCTGTCTTCCCCTTCCGGGTCGCCCTTCGCTATAAGGTTTGCCCCTTCGGTCCGCACCGAAAGCTCCGCGTTGGGCAGATACTTCTTTATCTCCCGGTTGCACCTGTCCAGAAAGGCCATACGCTGCTCCGTGCGGAAGGTGTCCAGGTCCTCCATGGCGGGGGACCAGTCGTAAAACACCGGATCGGCCGATCTCCACTGCGGATCGCGGTTGTGGTCAATGGCGTCCTGCAGGAAGGCCGAGGGCTTGATCTCTTCAAAGGTTTTAAAGCCGGACCCCCAGGCCTTGTTCACGGCTTCTATTGAGCCGTATTTCTTCCGGACCCACTCCCGGAACAGGGCGTCGGCGTCCGGGGCTATCTTTTCAAAGCGGTCGTTGACGTCATAGCGCATCCACCCCCAGCTGTCCTCCATCTCTATGGGCATCCTGCCGTCCCTGGTGGTGATCCAGTTATCGCCCCAGCGGTCATAGCAGAATTTCACCAGAGTGGCTATCCCTTCGGGGATATGCCCGTCGCTGTAGGTGCCGTCGGAGGTATATTCGGTGCCGTTCAGCAGGTTATGTATCTCCAGGGCAAAGCCGTTGAGCCCGGGATATACGCTCCAGCCCAGGCTTTTGAGGCCGGCCTTCTGCATGCAATAGTCGAACCAGTAGCGGTAGCCCACCATAAGGGGCTCTACGATCCCTTTCTCCTTATAATACGTCAGTTCGCCGTTCCAGTAATGGGCCGCCGTATTGGAGATCACGTTGACGCCCATCTCCTTCATCTCCAGGGCTTCCTTCAGCATGCGTTCCTCCGCATAGGGGCCCAGCTGGAAATTCATCCTCATCCCCGGCATGGCCTGGGCCGCGATCACCGGCGCCTCCATACCGTCCTCCTCCACCACGAGGGTGTTCTCCG
This sequence comes from Abditibacteriota bacterium, assembly GCA_017959625.1. GTDB lineage: Bacteria > Armatimonadota > UBA5829 > UBA5829 > UBA5829 > RGIG7931. The sequence goes on from JAGDAG010000282.1 coordinate 2,269, forward strand.
GGTTGTAGGGTATCTTCAGATGAGCCGTTTCCGTTTCCACCGGGATACGCGCGCAGGCTATCTTCTGCGGGTCCGTGAGCATCAGCCTCAGGGTGATGCACTCCGTCCAGGGAGCCGGCTGCAGATACATGGTCTTTTTTATCACTCTTTCTTCGCCCGCCGGCCTGTAATAGTCGAAGGAGGTCATGAATTCCTCAAAGGAAGACACGTAATCCGGCATCTTCTCCGAGGTGTCCGGCTTCAGGGCCTCGGTCTTTACCTTTGTCTGCCGGGGCTCCTTTTCCCCCCTGAGATACACCTTCAGGGTCTGGAAAGGCATGGCGCCCCATACGTTGCACCAGTAATCGTAGGTCTTGTTGATCCGGTAGCCGTAGTCCATGGTGATGACGTAATTGCCCTCCCTGAGCTGCCTGCCGGGCCAGCCGAAGGGAGTGGAACAGTCGAACTGGGTCCAGAACTCAAAACTCTCGCCGGGATATATATAATCCAGGTGCCGCTCCATCAGGTTGATGGGCCGGCAGCGCTCCTTCCACATATCCTTGCCTTCGTCATCGACCTGCATTATCCAGGGCATGAACAGGCCCGCCCCGAAGCCTTCCGGATCCAGAATGGTGTTGCCCGTATTGGTCAGCCGGAACTTGAACCACACGCAGTCGGCGGCCCTGAAGACTCCGGAACGCACCAAAGGGTCCCGCCTGATGGGGGCGGCCGTCACGGGAAGAGCGGCCTTGGGGTCCTTTTGCATATAGGGGTAGGTCCCTGGCGTATAATCGCCGCTCACGGAGCCCAGATACTCCAGCTTTACCCGCATATTTCCCGGAACGGCCATATCGTAGGTGGCTTTTTTGCCGGTCCGTTTCGGGTCTTCAAAGGCAACGGCTTCAAAGGCGGCCCGCCTTTCCCCCGCCGGCAGAGTCAGGGTGTATTCCACCGGCACCATGTCGTAGGCGCGCACCCGTGAAGGCACGGAATATTCCGCCCTGTATTTCCCTATCTTCAGAACGCCCTCCGTTTTCGGCGCCTCGTCGTAGGAGTGATACCACCCGTTTTTCAGAGCGTCCTCCGAAAGCTTGTTATAGGAGATCAGCTCCCCGCCGGAGGCTTCGCTTTCCTCCGCCTTCCCGCAGCCTGTACAGGCAAATACCAGCAGCGCCGCAAACAGCAATAATACCATGTATATCCTCATGAACCCTTGTGTTTTCATTTCCTTCCGCCAAAAAAAGCAGGGCGCCGGCGGCAGCCCTGCAAGTATCGTTATTTTCTGCTCAGTTCTTCGGTAAGAGCGGCCATCTCGCTCACCTTCACGTTGTTGTAGCCCGCAAGGGCGGTCTCCAGAGTGTCGTTCACGGGCCCCGTCCAGCTTTCGGGGATAGCCTTGCCCCCCAGCACTATGCCCAGCACGCTGCCGGCGGTAGCGCCGTTGCAGTCTGTGTCGAAGCCGGGGAACACGCTGTAGAACACCGTTTTGGAGAAGTCCTTTTCACCCCACAAAAGGGCGGCCGTCACTATCTCCGCGTTGGAGATGGTATGGCACCAGTGATGCCCGTGGTTTTCGTTCCAGCGGGAGGCGATATCCTCCGCCGCCTGTTCAAAGCTTATGCCGCTGTCATACAGATCCAGCATGCGGCTGACGGCCCTGTGAAGGCGGCTCTTCGGCGGCACCGTTTTGAGCCCCGCCTTTATTATTTCCTTCATATCCGAAAGAGAAAAAGCCGCAGCCATCATGGCGGCCGCCCACATCTCTCCGTAGATGCCGTTCTTCACGTGGCTTATGCAGGCGTCCCGCCAGGCGTATCCCGCTGCCTGCTCCGGTTTGCCGGGAGACACCCAGCCCCAGAAGTCCGCTCTTATCTGGGCGCCTATCCACTCGCGGTAGGGGTTCCGGAAGCTTGCGCTGGCGGGAGGCTCCGTCATATTGCACAGGTTCTTATACGCCACCCGTTCCGCCGTGCAGACCGCTCCGAAGGGCACGTAGCCCAGCCAGGTGGCAGCCACGTCCTCGGGAGTAAAGTCTTTGCCGTGGTTTTTGAAGCATATCAGGTTTATCACCGGATAATTGAGATCGTCGTCGGTTATGGCGCCGTTCATATTTTCATGGCAGATACGGTCGGTCCAATCAGGTATGCCGCATTCCTTTATAAGCTCCGGATCCACTCCCCTGTAGCTTATGTAATGGACGGGAGGATAGTTGTCCGTCTCCTTCAGATATTTGGACACCATCCACTTCCGCCGCCCCTCAAAGGGCTTTCCGAAGGTGCAGCCGCAGATGCGGCCCAGCCACGCCCCCAGAAACTTGTCCGAAAGGGCTTCGCCTGCGGGGGCAGGCATATCCTTTATGCCTTCCGCTTCTTTTTTTATCTCTTCGAGACAGGAGGGCTCCCGCAGCTCCGGATCGAGACACAAAAGCGCGGCGCTTTTGTCCAGAAGAGCCTCCGCGTCCTTTTGGGCCTCCGGAGTGAACAGATCGGTTTTTTCCAGCCGGTCGAATTCCTTTTCCAGAGGGGTTATATCCTTTCCTTCATCCTTGCACTGCAGCCTTTCCACGGCGATATCGCCGCAGCCGATATATGCCCATACGTTTCTCTCTAACCAGGTTTTTTTCATATCGTTTTTCCTTAAATAATATTTATTGTTCCGTGACTTTTTCCGCCCGTTTGCGTTTTATGGCGCGGAGAAGAAGAAATATGATAAAGGCCATCGCCGGAAGCATCAGGATCTTACCGGCGGTATAATGCCAGGTCTCCCCGACGGCGGGGAGCCATTCGTTCACCAGAAAATTGAAGCGCCCTATAAACAGGGTCATACGCCCCATCACCGTGGCTCCGAAAATGGCGCCGAAGCCTATCATCAGAAACCAGCGTCCCCAGGCGGCGGAACGGGCAAGGAACCTGTTCTTGCTGTCGAAGCTGAAGAAAAAGTATGCCATGGACGTAAACAGCAGCGCGTAGAACACCAGCACGTTGAGGGTGTCCCACACTGTCATCCCGCTTCCCGCCAGGGGCTTCATGGATTTCAGGATCTGGGGCATATATATCTCCGCAAACTCCCTGAACAGGCCTCCCGCCGCCATTCCCATGAACAGGCCGAATATCAGACGGGATATCCAGACGTGCTTTTTGGAATAGGTGAAATAAAACATACTGCCCAAAACCAGGGCAAAGACCCAATACCACAGGCCCTCCACGGTCATTTTGTCCCACCACATGGGCTTCAGCACCTGGGACCAGGTGATATAGACACCCAGCCCCGCTGCGGCGCCCAGGAAAACGTGTTCGAAAAACCTGTAGAACCTGTTTTCCGAAAACAGTATGCTGTAAACGGCAAAGGTGGAAAGAGCCCCCAGCCACACTATGATCAGCGGGGAATGCGCCTCGAGAAACTTCATTTCGCCTTTCTCCTTTTTTCCAGCAGATACGCAAGGTTGCCCAAAACTATAAACACAAGTATGACTATATGGGCCAGGGAAAGGCTGAGGCTCATGGCTCCGGCGCTGGTAGGCCCGGGATCATCGTCCAGCAGGGTCTCATACTGGGCGGCGCCCACCACCCCGTTGAGCATGCCGGCCACCTGTCCGGTATCCAGAAAAGGATATGCGGAGGCCGCCAGCACCGCGGCGGGGCAATATACCAGAGGCACGTGATAGGGTTCGCAGAAATAGGCTATCCAGCTCTCCAGGGTGGCGGAGGGGGTGATCTCCACCACTGCCCCTATATCCTTGGCGCTTTTGAGCCTTGCTCCCAGGGGAGTCTCTTTCAGGCCGTTTCCTTTGTAATCGGTTTTGAAGGTGCCCTGAAAATCGGTGCCGAAGCCCCGCAGCATGGTCTGGAGATTCGGTATCCTGTAGCCCAGATGCAGCCAGTCTGAACCGTATTCCATATTCATTTCCCTTGCGATCTTCTCGGTCATCTCATAGCTCAGCCGGTTGCCCGCCTGATCCCAGCTCACCATGACGAAGGGCTGTTTTTTCTTAAAGAGATGCCTCACTATAACGGCGGTCTGTTCGCCGTTTTCAGCCTGTGTGCTGCCGCTGAAGATGGTGGATATGAATACCACCTTGTCCCGGGGCGTTTTTTCAAGCACGTCGTAGGCGCGCTTCACCTCGCTGAAAACTATGCCGGGGTGGTAGTCCAGCTTGACTACCAGGGGCACCGATATTATAAGCGCCACTACGACGTATAGTATGCGCCTGTCTATATTCTGAAGAGCGCTCAGGATGCGGTCTGTTGCGTTCATTTTTGCAGCCGTCTGATTATCCGGGGAGCGTGTAAACCTGATCGTCGTAAACCGGCTGGGTATAAAGCTGTTTGCCGGCGGAATTGACGACCTCCACCCTGACGTAGCCTTCGTTGCCCCTTATGACATACGAGGCTTCCAGGTCGTATACGGTCTTGAGGGTCTCGCCGTGTTTGCCTATGAATCTGTAATAATAGTCCTCGTAAAGCCCGTCTGAGTTGCGGACCTTGATCCCGAGCCTTTCGTCCCTGAGATCCAGATACTCCAGCACCAGGCCCGTGGACACGTAGAAGCAGCCCTTCTTGATGGAGTCCAGTATGGCACCCTGCTCCTTGTCGGCAAAGATCATATTCCAGGCTATGCCGAAATGGCACCAGCGGTGAAAATCGTCGTGGCCGAAGCACC
>JAGDAG010000283.1 GCA_017959625.1 Abditibacteriota bacterium
CGCCTACAAGGGGGAGACCTATTAAGACTATTGGAATTACACTCTGAAAGCCCTCACCTTTCCCGAAGGGGAAGTCCCCGATCAGATAGTGGACGACGGCGGAGACGCCACTCTTATGCTCCACAGAGGCTACGCCGCGGAAAACGATCCGAACGCTCTTGCGAATCCCGACGGAAACGAGGAAGTCGAAGTCCTGAACGGCGTCATAAAACGCCGCATCGCCGAAGACCCGGGCTTTTTCCACAGAGCCATAGCAAAGCTTCGGGGCGTTTCCGAGGAGACCACCACCGGAGTGCACAGGCTTTACAGGATGGCGGAGAAAGGCGAGCTGCTGGTGCCCGCCATCAACGTGAACGACTCGGTGACCAAATCAAAATTCGACAACATCTACGGCTGCCGCCATTCCCTGGTGGACGGCATCATGAGGGCCATGGACGTGATGGTGTCCGGCAAAGTGGCCTGCGTGTGCGGCTTCGGCGACGTGGGCAAGGGGTCGGCGGAATCCCTGGCGGCCCAGAAGGCCAGGGTGATAGTGACGGAGATAGACCCCATCTGCGCTCTGCAGGCGGTCATGGCCGGCTACAGGGTGGCCACGGTGGAAGACGCTCTTCCCGAGGCGGATATCTACGTGACCTGCACCGGCAACTGCGACGTCATCACTCTGGAGCATATGGAAAAGATGAAAGACCAGGCCATCGTGTGCAACATAGGGCATTTTGACAACGAGATACAGGTGAACAGGCTTATGAACGCTGCCGGAGTGGCGCGCACCAACATAAAGCCCCAGGTGGACGCCTTTACCTTTCCCGACGGGCACACCATATATCTGCTGGCAGAGGGACGGCTTGTGAACCTGGGCTGCGCAACCGGGCATCCGAGCTTTGTTATGAGCAACTCGTTCACCAACCAGACCCTTGCCCAGCTTGCCATACACTCCGTGAAACGGGAGCCGGGAGTTTATCTGCTGGACAAAAAGCTCGACGAAGAAGTGGCAAGGCTGCACCTGGGGCATTCGGGAGCAAAGCTCACGCAGCTTACCGACAAACAGGCCGAATATCTGGGGGTAGCCAAGGAAGGCCCCTACAAGAGCGTCGAATACAGATACTGAAAGGTAAAAGGCTTTTTTGCCCGGCTTTCGGCTTAATAAGCCAAACGCAGAAATCGCCGCAGGCCCCGAGGGGCCTGCGGCGATTTGTTTTTGCCGCCAAAGGGCCTAAAAGAATTCTTTTCCCTTTACCAGCCGCAGCTTGTTTTGCAAAAGCCCCATATCCGGTTTTCCGCCGCACTTATCTATGTGCTCCACGGCAAAGCGGAAGCTTTCAAAATTGCCGGGAGGCACCAGGGTCTGGGCTCCCAGGGAAAGGGCGTAATCCATGGCTGCCACGCCGAAGTCTTCTTCCGCCGCGGTGTCTATGGGCTTGCACCAGCTTTTTGGGAATCTGCCCTTGTCTTCCCCTTCTTCCCAGCGTCTTTCTATAAAGGCCTTCATGGCCAGTATGCCTGCGCCTTTTTCTTTGAGGGCCTCCAGGAGCCTTGACCCCATGCCGTGTTCCATGTGCAGGAACCAGTTGAAGGGAAACAGTACCGTGTCAAAGGGATACAGCTCCAGCATCCTGAGAGCCGCTTCCTCGCTGTGGGCGGTGAAGCCTATATAGCGGGCTATGCCCCGGCTTTTGAGGGAATCCATAAGCTCCATCACTCCTCCCGGGCCGAAGGCGGTCTCCACCTCCTCCAAAGAGGATATCCCGTGGAGCTGATATACGTCGAAATGATCGGTGCGCAAAAGCCGCAGCGAACGCTGCAGATCCTTTTCGGCTTCGTCTTTTTTCCGAAAGCCGGTCTTGCAGGCAAGGTTCACGTTTTTCCTGTAGGGCAGCAGCGATATCC
>JAGDAG010000284.1 GCA_017959625.1 Abditibacteriota bacterium
GGAAAATGCCTGAAACGCATTCGCGTTTCATCGGTAAACATATTCCGACGAGATGACGCCGTGGGGGCGCGCCGGTCGCGCTCCTTATACGGCCCCCCATCCGTCCGGCGATGACATTCGTCATCGTAACAGGAATGGACGTATGGTGCCCCCGAAGATCTCTTCCAGCCTTCGCTCTGAAATGCTGCGCATTTCGCCGTATGGCGAAGGCTACGAGATGACGCGGAGCGCTGTTAGCGAACCGACGGGATGACGCGACGGAGACACAGAGCATTTCCGCCGGGATGACGGGAAGAGGGCAACATCTTTGACAGGGAGATCTCTTACCGGAAGCGTCTTGGAAGACGCTTCCGCCGAGATGACCGCATCAGCCGGGATGACGGCGCTTTTAAGGCATTAGCGCTGTATAAATACACCGCATCAGCCGGCTTTTACCACTTTTCCGTTTTTATTATTTCTCCCATACCGCCCTTCAGGTGGGCGCCGGCGGAGCAGTACTTGAGCTCGGTCCCTTCCTTTACGTATATGGGCATGGTCCTGAGGTCTATGTCCCGGGATATCCACTTGCCGTCAGAGACGATCTTTTCTTTTGTGAAGTAGTCGAACCACACGCCTTTCGGCAGATATACGTCCCTGGTCTTGCTTTTAGAGAGAGGCTTCAGCACCGGGGCGATGAGCAGGCTGTCTCCGAAGAGGTACTGGTCGTCTATCATCCTCACGTTCCTGTCCTCCGGGTATTCCAGATACAGGGCCCGCATCATGGGGAGGCCGGTGCGGGTGCATTTTTCCGCCTGTTCGTAGATATAGGGCATCAGCGAATAGCGCAGTTTGTCGTAAAAGCGGAATATCTCCAGGGCTTCCTTCGAAAAGGCCCAGGGCTCCCGGTGGGTGGTGTCGCCGGCGCCGTGGCACCGGGAATGGGAGGAAAACAGCCCCAGCTGCGCCCAGCGGATATACAGCTCGTCGTCGGGGAGGCCGATAAAGCCGCCTATGTCGTGGCTGAAGAAGGGGATGCCGCTCATGCCGATGGAGAGGGCGCCCCGCAGAGTGCCCGCCAGGTCTTCAAAGGTGCACTGGCTGTCGCCGCCCCAGTGCAGAGGGAACCGCTGTGAGCCGGCAGTGCCGCTGCGGGCCCAGACTATGTTTTCCTTTGAGGCGTTGAACACAGTCCAATTGTAAACCAGGGTGTAAAGGTTGTGGAACAGCCTGCCGTCCACGTTCCTGAATATTGCCTCCTCGGGTATGCCTTCGCCGAAGTCGGTCTTTATGGCGGAAGCCCCCATATCCATAAGCTTCTTTATCTTGTCCGCATACCACTTGCGGGCTTCCGGGTCGGTGAAGTCCACGATCACGTCCTCGGTGAAGCCCCCGGAATGCTTTTTGGAATACTGGAAGGGAGTCCCGTCTTCATCAAGCGCCAGGTAGCCCCTCTCTACCGCCTCTTTGTAATGGGTGTTGTTCTCCCGGGGCGGGATAAAGTTATACTGCCACAGGGACACGTTGAAGCCCTTTTCCATAAGCTCCTTCATGTGCTTTTCCGGCTCGGGGAAACGCTCCCGGGAAAACTTCAGGTCGCAGTTCCAGTCCTCCGCAAACCATGCCGTGTCCAGATGGATCACGTCGCAGGGGACGTCGTTTTCCCGGATCTCCCGGGCTATCTTTTCCACCACGTCCCAGGAGGTGTAGCTGTTGCGGCTCATCCACAGGCCGAAGGACCAAAGGGGCGGCAGCTTGGCAAAGCCCGTCAGATAACAGTAGCCCTTCAGGATGTCCTTTGGGGCCCTGCCGGGGATCACGAAGTAGTCCAGCTGCCCGTACAGCGCGCCGAACTGCAGAGAGCCCTGAGACAGGGTGCCTATCTGCCAGTCGGTCTTCGCCGCCGAATTCAGAAACAGCCCGTAGCCCTTGGTGGACATGAAGAAGGGGATATTGATGTAGGTCCGGGGCGTGGCGGTGCCCAGGCAGTCCTTGTTGTGGAAATCCACCGCCCGGCCGTTGCGGGTCAGGCTGTCAAAGCGTTCGCCCAGGCCGTAAATGAGCTCGTCGTTGTCCAGCTCCAGGGCCTCGAAGCAGGCGGTAAGGCCGTCCTTTTTGCTGAGGCTCAGGTCGTAAACGTCCGCTATGGTGAATTCGGACTTGCGCTGGGCAAAGAACTCCCCGCCGCCGTTCCACGCGGCGCTTATACGGCCGGTTTCCGGGTCTATGCGGATAACGATCTCCTTTGTCCTGAGGACGTTGTCCTCATAGGTAAAAGCCGCCTTCTGCATTTCTCCCACCAGCATCCGCGCTTCCGCGGGAATGCGGCTGTAGGGGTCTTTGATCTCTTTTTCGCCGGAAAAAACTATCCGGAAAATGCTGTCGGTCCACAGCTGTATATGGATATACAGGGGAGGCGCGTCACCTTCGGCGGGATTGTTGAAATAGAGAGGCGTCTCGTGGGTATAGCCCGGCTCGGTCTTCCGGGCCTCGGAGCCGCAGGTGAGTATTACGCCGCAGTCGGTGACTTCGGCGCTTTTGATCCCCTTTACCCGGAAACGCTCCGCAGGGCTCAGCCGGAA
>JAGDAG010000285.1 GCA_017959625.1 Abditibacteriota bacterium
GGCCACCACCGCTTCGTCGATAACTGTTCCGTTTTTGTGCCTGAGGAACCCGTGCAAAAGGGAGTTTCCCGGCGCCTTGTCCAGATCCCGGGAAAACAAAGCGTTTGTTATGGCAAAGGCATGGCTGCCCGAACACCGTATGACCGCCATGCCTGCATTTCCTTTCGGCGTAGAAAGCGCCGCGATAGTGTCTTGTGAAGACTGCATGTCATTCCGGAGAGATGACTATATGCCTTTCGGCTCCGGTGCCCTCCGAGTAGGTCTTGACTCCGGGCTGGTCTGCCAGGAACATATGGATGATCCGTCTCTCTTTGGCAGGCTGCGGCTCCATAACGGCTTCCTTGCCGTATTTGCGCACCATGTCTGCGATTTTGAGCACCTTTTCCTGCAGCTCCTTTGTCCGTTTGCTGCGGTGGTCGTCCGCATCCAGCGATACCCTTTTTCTGCAGGGGTATTTTTTGTAAGCCGTCACGTCCGCAAGATACTGGAGGGCGTCGATGGTCTTGCCGTGCTTGCCTATGAGCAGAGCGATATCCGGGCCCGTGAATTCAAAATCCGCCGTGGTCTCCGTCTGGTTCCTGAGCACCACTTCGGCGTCCATGCCCATAAGCTTCACTGCCCCGGACAAAAATTCATACGCCTCCCGGGTATAAGCGGCGGAAAGCTCTTCTTCCTCCGGCGAAAGGGCGGAAGGGGCGTTTTCGGCTGCCGCTTCTTCCGGAGAGCAGCCTGTCGCGGCCTCGGGGGCCGGCGTTTCGTTTAATTCGATGTTTTCTGACATTGTTATTTCATCCTTTCGGAAAAGAGTTGTCTATGCGTTTTTTTTCATATAGATCCGGGTCTGGATAGTCTGGATCACGTTGAATACGAACCAGTAAAGCAGAAATGCGCTGGGAAAGCCCGCAAAGAAAAAGGCAAACATCAGAGGGAACATATAGCTCATCATCTTCTGCTGGGACGCCTGCTGGGGATCCGCGCTGGGGCTCTGGTTCAGCTGCATGGAAAAGAAGGTGCTGATGAGATATACCACCAGGAGTATCAGGTCGGCCTCCGACAGGTTCCCGGCGCACAGCCACAGATTCTGGGACTGGTTGCCGAATACGGGGATGGCGATCTTGTGGGTGAGGCCGGAGCCTATCCAGAAGAAGGTGCCGTTTGCGAACTGGACCTCATAGCTTTTGATGCAGGCGTACAGATAAAAAAGTATGGGCATCTGTATCAGCAGGGGAAGGCAGCCGCTCATGGGATTGATGTGGTGCTCCTTGTAGAGCTTCATGGTCTCCTCGCCAAGCTTCTGCTGATTGTCCCGGTATTTTTCCTGAAGGGCCTTTACCTTGGGCTGTATGGCCTGCATTTCCTTCATGGATTTCATCTGGGCGTTGGTGAAGGGGGTGAGAGCCACCTTGACCACTACGGCGATGAGGATGATGGCGAACCAATAGCTGAAGGAGGGGATCTTTCCCGTCATGCGCACCAGGAAGTCCATAAGCTTGTATTGCAGCTTGTGGCTGTTTTCCCGGTCGAGCTTTACGGCTACCTCGGCTTTGTAGGCCTTTACCTCCTTCATCTTTTCGCCGATCTCCTTTACCTCGCTGTCGGTAAAGCCGATCCTTTCCAATTGCGCGGGAGCCTTGTCCCAGCGGGTGACCAGCTGCTTGAGCTGTTCGTAGGCAATGGTGAGGTTCTTTTTGTTCCCCACTCCCTCCGCCTTTATGCGGGCAAGCTCGAACTGCGAATAAATAGCCTGCACGGAGTCCTTGGTGGTCTTGCCCTTGACGACAGCCGTAAAAGCGTCTTCCGCCGCTTCAAAGTTTTCTTTTTTGGCGGTGGAATCCTTTTTTTCGTTCAGGGCCTTTTCCATGTAATTCATGCCCTTCCGGTACTGCTCTTCGGCCTTGCTCTGAGCAAATGCGGCGCTGGCCTGAAAGATGAATAAAATGGCCAGAAGCGCTGCCAGCCACGTTTGTTTTTTTATCATTGGCATCTCCGGTATATGCTTTGTTGGTTCAGACAAGCGGGTCGTCTCCCCCCTTGCCGAAAGGGTTGCACCTGAGGATCCGCTTAAGGCCGAGAAAGGAGCCTTTCATGACCCCGTATTTTTCTATCGCCTGGGCGGTGTATTCCGAACAGGTGGGGCGGAAGCGGCAGCTCGGGGGCAGGAACCTGCGGGAAAAAGGCTGATACACCCGCCGTATGGCGAGGACAAGAAAACGGCGGAAGATCATTTTGAAAAAAGGCCGGCTTTCTTCAGCAGGGCCGCCACGGTTCTTTGTATGCGGCCGTAGTCCGCATCCGCGGCGCCTTTCCTGGCTACGAACACGAGGCGTGTCCCCGCCGCCGTTTCCGGCAGCATTTGCCGCAGGGCCTCCGAGGCAAGCCTTTTTATGCGGTTCCGCAGGCAGGCCTTGCTGACCTTCCTGCTTATGGAAAAGCCGCAAAGCCTTTCGTCTTTGGACGTATGATAAACATACATGACAAACAGGTCAGAAACATAGCTTCTGCCCCTGTTGTAAACCATGGTGAAATCCCGCTTTTTTTTAAGCCTTTTCGCTTTGGAAAGCATAAACCTGACTGTTTGTTTTACTGCCCGCCGATACGCCTTTTACCGGCCGGGACAGGCTAAACGGTGAGAGCCCATCTGCCTTTCTGCCTTCTGGCGGCCAGCACTCTGCGTCCGCCCTTTGTGGACATCCTGGCCATAAAGCCGTGGACTCTGTGGGCCTTGCGTTTCTTGGGATGGTAGGTGGTGTTCATTATTTATTCTCCGAATCAATTATCACAACAAATATTATATCATTTCCGCAGGGCGTTTTTCAAGCCCCCGGAACGGCTGCGCCGTCCCCAATATATGATACCATATCCGCCGCGGAATTTCAAATCCTGCCCTTTGGCCGCCGCCCGGGGAAACGGACAGCGATCAAAAAACGGGACGGCGCCCGGACGCGCTGCCGCGCAGGCCGTTTTCTTCGCCGGCGCGGAGGGGCGGTGTTGTCCAAAAAGCGGCGGATATGTTATAATATAAATGTAATTTTTGTGTGTCAAGGAGTTTTTAATGAGAAAACCTTTTATAGCCGGCAACTGGAAGATGAATATGCTCATAGAGTCCGGCAAGGCTCTTGTCAATGAACTGAAGCCGCTTGTCGCCGGATATACCGGCGTGGATATATGCGTCTGTCCCACAGCCGCCGCCCTTTCCAAGGTGGCAGACGAGCTGAAGGGCACCAATATCATGGCAGGCGCCCAGGGCTGTTTCTGGAAGGAAAGCGGA
>JAGDAG010000286.1 GCA_017959625.1 Abditibacteriota bacterium
CGTGGTGTCCGACTGCGGCGCGGTGGAGGATTTCCATGTGCACCAGAAGGTGACGAGCTGTACAGCCGAGTCTGCCGGAAAAGCCGTGAGAGCGGGCTGCGACCTGAACTGCGGCTATGCGTATTCCAACCTGGACAAGGCGGTGCGGGACGGCTACGTGACGGAAGAAGAGATAGACCGGGCAGTGGAAAGGCTCATGGCGACCCGCATGAAGCTGGGGCTTTTTGCCGACGACGACCCTTATGCGGATATCCCCTACGATATAGTGGATTGTCCCGAACATAAGGAGGTTGCTCTTGAGGCCGCGGAAGAGAGCATCGTGATGCTGAAAAACGAAGAGGCGTTCCTGCCCGTTAACGTCAATACCCTGAGGAACATCGCCGTGATAGGCCCCAACGCGGACGACGAGGCCGTGTATTGGGGCAATTACAACGGTTTTCCTTCCAAAACGGCTACCGTGCTGGACGCCGTGAGAGACGCCGCGCCGGACACCTGCCGCGTGTGGTACGCCAAAGGCTGCGGGAGAGGAGCGCAGGAAGACTTCATGCATGACAACGGCGGCATAACCGAAGCCGTTTCCGCCGCCGAAAGAAGCGACCTTGCGGTGCTTGCCGTAGGCCTTGATTCAAAGATAGAAGGCGAGGAAGGAGACGGCGGCGACAGGACCGATATCGGGCTTACCGGAAAGCAGTGCGAGCTCATCGAAGCGGTGGCCGGCACCGGCGTTCCCGTGGCGCTTGTCATAATCAGCGGCGGGCCCGTGACAGTGGATACGGACAAATATCCCAATATAAAGGCGGTGCTTTACGCCTGCTACGGCGGACAGTCCGCCGGGACCGCTGTAGCCAACGTGATATTCGGCAATTACAATCCCGCGGGGCGCCTGCCCTATACCATAGTGCGCAGCGCAGACGATCTGCCCCCCTTTGAAGACTACTCCATGGAAGGCAGGACCTACAGGTATTTCCCGAAGGATAAAACGCCTCTCTATCCCTTCGGCTTCGGCCTTGGCTTTTCCGCGTTTGAGTATTCCAATGCGAAGGCGGAATGCGAAGATCCGGAGAAGGAAGGGATCACTGTCTCCTTCGATATCACCAACACCGGAAAATATGCCGGCGACGAGGTGGCGGAAGTGTATATCACCGGCAGGGCGGATTGCCCCTGCAGATACCCCGTCCGCCAGCTTGCGGCGTTTGACAGGCTGTATATCGAAGCGGGCGCGACCGAGAAATGCGTACTGCATATAGATCCCCGGAGCCTGTGCTGGTATAACGACGAAGGAGAAAGAGTGTTTTCCCACACAAGGCTCACTCTTTCAGCGGGCGGCAATCAGGGAGACGCGCGTTCTCTGGAATTAGGCGGGACGAAGCCCCTGGAATTTACCGTTGATATATAGGCTCCGGCCTAAAAAAACAACTTGATTTTCAGCGTTTATTGGTATATAATGTAATTGAAAACATCATTATCAGGAGAAGTGATATGCCGGAACTTAAAGGAACCAAAACAGAGGCCAATCTGAAGGAAGCATTTGCCGGAGAATCTCAGGCCAGAAATAAGTACACTTATTACGCCAGCAAGGCCCGCAAGGAAGGCTTTGAACAGATAGCGGATATCTTTACCGACAGCGCAAACAACGAAAAGGAACATGCAAAGCTGTGGTTCAAGTTTCTTCATGACGAAGATATCCCCGAGACCATAGCCAATCTGAAGGACGCCGCCGCGGGCGAGCACGAAGAATGGACAGAAATGTACGTCCGTATGGCAAAGGAAGCCAAGGAAGAGGGCTTTGACAATCTTGCCGCCCTGTTTGAGCTGGTGGGGAAGATCGAAAAGGCCCACGAAGAGCGCTACAACAAGCTTATTGCCAATCTGGAAGCGGGAAAGGTGTATGCAAAGGATGACGTGGTTGTCTGGAAATGCGCCAACTGCGGACATATCCACGTGGCAAAGAATGCTCCGAAGCTTTGCCCCGTGTGCAAGCATCCCCAGTCCTTCTTTGAGGTAAAGGCCGAGAATTATTAGAAGAAAACCCGGACAAAAAGTCCCGGAACGTTTTAAAGCCTGCCGTTAAGGCAGGCCTTTTTTTTGCGGCAGGAGATCATTCCCCGCGGGGAGGATATACCGCCGCAACGGAAAAACCGTCCCTGCCGGCGGAGACAAAGGTGTCCAGCGCCTCTTCCCCGGCGTCTCCGGGCACTACCTCTATCTGGTTTTTACAGCCGTCGGTAAGCCACGATAACACGGAAAAAAACAGGATTATGGCGATGAGGTATTTTATGCAGCCCCAGCATCCCGAGCAGCCGCAGGCTCCGCCGCCGCGGGGCCGGTCGCCGTAAAAGCCGCCGTCTGTTTTTTTGTTATAATCCGGGATATAGCCGGAGGACGTGAAATCCGCCGCTTCGGTCCCGGGGGTCCCGGGGACTATGGCGTAGCCCGACGGGGTGAGAGTGATCTTATAGGGGTGGGCGTCGGATATGAGCAGAGTCTGCATATCCAGCTCTCCGGCTTCCAGAAGCAAATAGACTTCTTCTTCGGTGACGGCTTCAAAAAAGCGGCTGTGCCCCTGAAAGGTGTAAAGCCTTCGGTAGCCCTCCGGAGCATCTTCCGAGATGTTCCGGTCGTACCGCGCGCGTTTTTCCGGGTCGCCCAGAATGTCGTAGGCCCGGTTTATGGCCTTGAACAGTTCTTCCGCATCGGGAGTTTTGTTTATATCGGGATGGTATTTCCGCGCAAGCTGTCTGTACGCAGACTTGATCTCTTCCTGGGAAGCGCCGGGAGAGACACCCAGTATTTTGTAAAGGTCGTTCATTGCGCGCGGAGCCCCATAAAAAGACAGCCCTTCCGGGCTGTCTCAACGTATGAATTCGTCATAAGTGACAACTGTTATTTCGGAGTTCGCTTCCGAAACGGGCTTCAGGCTGAGGCGGGTCTTTGATCTCGTGCCCTGGCTGAGGGCAAGGAATATCCTGCATTTGGCGCAGAGGCTGTTCTGCCCCACAGTGTCGGGCCCCGTCCATTCGCTTGCCGGGAAATTGGTGTAATAAACGGCGAAATTGCCTGCAGGCATGGTGATCTTTGCCGTTTTGCCCTTATAAATATACACGGAAAGGACACGTTCGCCGGTGTCCGCGTTTTTTATGAGGACATAGTAATAATCGTTTCCCTTGGGGACGGATACTTCGACAGGAATATTGCCCGCAATGTTCTGGTACCACTGTATGGCTCCGTTGGGCGGCATCCCCGCCACCGGCGAATTCGGCTGGACGGTTTCTTTCGGCATGTCCGCCATAGGGTCGGCGATGACCGTTTCGTTGGTATAGGAAGACCTTGACGATATGGTAAAATTCATAAAGAACTGGATGGCTGCGATTATTATGATACAGCCGAACAGTATAATGAGCACTATCCCTCTGGTGGAATGTATCATGTCGTACCAGTAAAAATGCAGGGCGTCCCTCAGATTGCCTTCGGGTTCGGTCTCATCCTGGACGTAGCCGCCGTTTTTGGCGGTATTTTCCTGCTTTTTGGACATCTCCACGGGGACAAAGGTCACCTTTGAGCCGTCGAAGGCGGAGATCCTGTACGGTTTGCCCCTGTGAAAAATTATGGTGGACTGGTCTATCCGTTCTTTGTTAAGGCATCTCACCAGAGTCGCCAGAGATACGCCTTCGTAGCGCCGGTTCGTGCCGGTAAAGCTGTAATTGTTATCGTTGCTTCTGCGGACGTCCTCTTCCTCTGCCCTGAGGTCCGCGTCATATATATTTTTCTTGACGGGGTTCTTCAGCACGGAATAGGCTTCGTTGATCTCCCTGAATATCTCCTCGGCGTCGGGGCTTTTGTTTATATCGGGATGGTATTTCCGAGCCTTGGCATGATACGCCGCCTTGATGGCATCCTGCGAAGACAACCTTGGAACGTCTAGTATTTTGTAATAATCTTTCATTTCCGCTCTTAAAAGGATAGTATAGCATATTTATTATATATCAAAAGAGAGCCGTAAAGCAATAGAGGCCGGAAAAAAAGCGTGATTTTTTTGCCTTCACGGGCCCCGGGCCGGTTTGCTTTGCACCGTTTTTAAGACCAAACGCACAGATGCCTTGTTCCTTGCCCCCTGCCGGCCATGCCGTTTTGCTTGAATAATTATACGCTTTATGGTATAAATTAATTAGTAAACCAAGCAGGGTAAACGATTGAAAAGAACACTTATATTGCTTATACTGATACTCTCGTCGGCGGTATCCTGGGGCAGGGAGACCATCACCTTCTGGTACGGCGCTTCACCCGGCGAACGCACCGCATACGAGAAGATGATAAAGGATTTTGAAAAACAGAATCCCGACATAAAGGTGAACGGAGTGCTGGTGCCCCAGGCGTACGTGGAACGAAAGCTTACGCTGTCTATTGCCGGCAAGGTGCCTCCCGACGTAGTGCGTTTCTACGCTCATCTGGGAGGCGGCATGATGAGCCGCGGCGCTCTGGAGCCTCTGGACGGGCTTATAAAAGAAGATTCCTACAGCCTGGAGGATTTTTATCCCGCAGGCCTCAGCCAGAATACCTTCGGGGGCGTTCTTTACGGGCTGCCCTGGGTGCTGAGCCCCAACGCCCTGTATTACAACAAGGCCCTGTTCAGGGAAGCCGGGCTCGACCCGGAAAGGCCTCCCCGGACCTGGGAGGAGCTGAAGGTATATTCCCGAAAGCTTACAAAATACGGCAAAAACGGAAAACCCGTCCGTCTGGGGTATTCCGCCTTTCTGTATAATCCCAATAATTTTGCCATGTATCTCTGGCAGCTTGGCGGCGAGCTCGTGGATCCCGATACCCGGAGAGCGGCTTTCAATACCCCCGAGGGGAAAGAGGCGCTTCTCTTTATGAGCGATTTCATCAAAGAGGAAACCGGGGACGTGACAAGCCTTCAGAATTTCAACTCCGAGTTCAAGGGCAACGTCAACGATCCCTTCGGCAACGGCGCCGTGGCGATGTTTGTGGACAACCCTTATAAATCTTCTATCTTCAAAGCAAATTATCCCGATCTCGATTACGGTATAGCCACCGTTCCCTTCAAAGACAAGCCGGCCAGCGAGATAGTGGGCAATTCCCTGGTGATCCCCAGGGGCTCGAAGCATAAACGCGCCGCCTGGGAATTCATCAAGTTTGCGGCAAGCCGCAGGCAGATGATAAACGTCTGCAGCGCGGGAGGCAGGATACCTGCCAGAAGGTCTGCCGCCACCGACCCCGTCTTTTATCGGGATCCCATCTTCAGGGGCTTCATCGACCAGCTTGCATACGGAGAGACCATACCCATCGTTCCCGGCTGGGCGGAAGCTTCCGCCGAGATGGCTTCAGAAATAGAGCTTTATCTCAAGGGCAAAAAAACGGCGGAAGAGGCCCTTTCGGATGCGGAAAAAAAGGTGAATGGGGTGATCGCCCGGGCAGAAGAGGATATGAGCGGCTTCAAGCCGGTAAGATGGAGGCTTTTAGGCGTCCTGTTTGCGGTCCTGCTCGTATGCTGCGCCCTGCTGGTCCTGTGGCTGACCCTGAAGGAAACCAAGGGCCACCCCCGGGAACGCAGAGAGGCGGGAGAGTTTTATCTGCTCATACTGCCCTGGCTTATCGGCTTCGTGGTGCTTACTCTGGGCTCCGTTTTGGCTTCTTTGGTGTTTTCTTTTGCCAAATGGGACGTGATCAATACGGCTTATTCCGTGGGTTTCCGGAATTTCGCCGAGCTCTTCGGAGACGTCCGGTTCATCAAATCCATATGGGTCACTCTGTCTTATACCGTGTGGGCAGTGCCCCTTTCCATCGTGTTCGGCCTTTTTGTCAGCGTTCTGCTCAACAGGGCCGGACGCTTCGTGGAGATAGCCCGTACTCTGTATTACCTGCCTTCGGTGATAAGCGGAGTCGCCACCTCGGTATTGTGGATCAATATTTTTGCTCCCGCGGGGCTTCTCAATAACTTTCTCGGGCTCCATATAGTTCCCTGGATAGAAAACGGAAGGCTAGTATGGCTTTCCATGATGAACAACGCGGACGGCTGGCTGCTGGTCCCGGAGCTTTGTATCCCCGCTTTTGTGATAATGAGCGTCTGGTCGGTAGGTTCAAGCATGATCATATATCTGGCGGCGCTCCAGGGGGTCCCGACAGCGCTTTACGAGGCAGCGGATCTGGACGGCGCCGGAGGGTTCCGCAAGCTGGTCTCCGTCACGATACCCCTTATCACGCCGGCGATATTTTACCAGCTGACTACGGGCATAATATTCAGCCTCCAGATGTTCACCCAGGCCTTTATCCTCAACAACGGGTCCGGGGGGCCGGAGGACGCTTCGCTTTTTTACGGGCTGTATCTTTATAACCAGGCCTTCGGATATCTGAATATAGGCAAGGCGTCCGCCATGGCCTGGATGCTGTTCGTGGTGGTTATGATCATCACCCTGATTAATTTCAGGCTTGCCAGAAAATGGGTGTATTACGAGAGTGAATCATGAAAGTAAAAAACATAGCTTCCGATGCTGCAAGATATATCGTTATAACGGGGCTTGCCGTCCTGTTCCTGGCTCCGCTTTTGTGGATGCTTGCCGCCTCTCTTTCAAACGTGGAGGAGATCGGCAGGGCGCGTTTTCTGTTCCTCCCGGAAAAAGCGGATATCGGCAATTATAAATACGCCCTTACCCTGATGCCCTTCGGCAGGTATTTTCTCAACACCTGCCTCGTGACGGCCCTGGGGATCGCCGGGACCCTTGTCAGTTCTTCCATGGCCGCCTACGCCTTTGCAAGGCTGAAGGTCCCCGGGAAGAACGGGATCTTTATCCTGGTGCTCAGCACCCTTATGCTCCCCGCTATGGTGACCTGCGTGCCCCAGTTCGTTATTTTCAAGAGCCTCGGCATGTATGACACCCTCTGGCCCCTTATCCTGCCTGCATTCTTCGGGAATGCGCTGTATATATTTCTGTTCAGGCAGTTTTTTCTCACCATACCCTCCGAATTGGAGGATGCGGCAAGGCTGGACGGCTGCAGTACCTGGCAGGTTTACACAAGGATCCTTATGCCTCTTTCCGGACCGGTGGCCGTATCGGTGATGGTCTTTGCATTCGTGGGCTACTGGAACGACTTTATGACGCCGCTCATATATCTGAATTCCGTAGAGAAACGTACCCTTGCGCTGGGGCTTGCGACCTTTTCCGACGTGCAGGGAGTGGATATAGTATCGCTTATGGCGGCTTCCGTGGTGACTCTGCTGCCTGTCATAGTTCTGTTCTTTGCCGCCCAGAAATTCTTTGTGAAAGGCGTCGTCACCACAGGCCTCAAGGGATGAAGCTCTCGGGTATCCAGACTCTGGTGGCCGCTTCGGCTGCCGAATACGGGCTGTTCGGGAAGGGCTGCAGAGTGGTGTGCGGCCTGTCGGGAGGCAAGGACAGCATGGCCATGGTCTCGCTTTTGGCAGATATGCGGGAGTATTTTGATATGGAAATAGCCGCCGCCGTTTACGTTGCCGGCAGCTACGATCTCGTTTGCGTGGGCCTTTCAAAGGAAATCAAGGACTTTTGTTTGCGTATCGGCATAAAAACGGAAGAGGTCGCCCTTGGGGGAGAAAACGAAAAAACGCCTCTTTCCTGCTACAGATGCTCCGCTCTCAGGAGAAAAGCCCTTCTGGAGGCTGCGGAACGGCTGTCTGCGGATACAGTCGCTCTTGCCCATACCATGGACGACGCTGCGGAGACCTTTCTCAAAGAGCTGCTGGAAAAGGGGCGGCCCGAACCCCTTGCCGCAAAAAGGATATATTTTGACAGGATAAGCGTTGTAAGGCCGCTGATAGACGTTCCCGCAGAGGCAGTCGAGGCTTACGTGAGGAACCGGAGCATCCCCGTGATGAAAAACAGCTGCCCGCTGACGGAGACCTCAAAACGGGCCGAAATCAGAAGGCTTTTGGCCGAATGCCGGAAGTGTTTTCCCGAAGCGGCGGAAAAGCTTGCGAAGGTTGCCAAAGGCAGCCGCGGAAATTTGGAGGGATAGATGAAAAAAGCATTGCTGTTCCTTATAGCCTTTATTTTGTGTATGCCCGCGGGAGCCGCCCAAAAGGTGAAGGTGCTTCTTTCGTGGCTGCCCCAGTCCCAGTTCGCCGGAGTTTATATGGCCCAGAAGCAGGGCTTTTATCAGCGGAACGGGATAGAAGTGAAGATCGACCACGCGGATTCCAATACCCGGGTGATCGACGAGCTTG
Source organism: Abditibacteriota bacterium (assembly GCA_017959625.1). GTDB lineage: Bacteria > Armatimonadota > UBA5829 > UBA5829 > UBA5829 > RGIG7931. Next base: position 8,216 of record JAGDAG010000286.1, read on the forward strand.
AAGCGGGCAAATACGATTTTATAGTGTGCTTTTGCCTTCCCGCCCTTATGTTTGCCGGCAACGGAGGGGATATAGTGAATATCTGCCAGATAACGGGCTGCTCGAATATCATTCTGGTGACCGGAAGGCAGAGCGGGATAAAAGACAAGAAGGACCTTGAGGGAAAAAAGCTCAGCACCTGGGACAACAACGAAGCGGGCCTGCCCGTCAAACTCGCCCTGGCGGAGAACGGTATAAAAATGAGGCTCTACGACCAGAACCCCACGAATTCGCTGTTTTTAGCGGGGGGCGTGGACGTTTGTTCGTGTATGACCTACAACGAATACCTCAACCTTTATTATTCCGGGATCGATCACAAAGATATGCATACTTTCAGGGTCGCGGATATGGGCGTAGACTTTCCCGAAGACGCCGTGTTCTGCAAAAGCTCCACCCTGAACCGGAGAAAAAGCGTGTGCCGCGCTTTTGTGAACGCTACCATAGAAGGCTGGGAATATGCCGCAAAACACCGCGATGAGACCCTGGATGAGGTGGTGAGGCGGGTGAATGCGTCTCACCGCAGGTGCAGCAGGATACACATGAAGAATATGCTCGACACCATTCTGCAATCCGTGTTTTCTCCGGACAAAAAATGGCAGACAGGAGTTTTGTCCCGGAAGCAATACAGAAACTGCGCGGAGCTCCTGAAGAAAAACGGTTTTATAAAAAAGATACCGGAATATTCGGCTTTCTTCAGGGGGTTCTGATCATGATGCTCAAAAAACTGAAGATCACCGCCCGCCTTTCTTTGTACGTCATCCTCGGCTGCGCCATGATAGTGGCGCTTCTGAGCGTCATCAACTATAACGTGGGGCGTATAATCAGCTACAAGGAAACGGTGGAACGCACTACCTATATGGTCGCCTCCAATGCCAACAAGATAGACGCCACCCTGAATTCCATCGCCTCCATGGTGGATCTTGCAGCAAAGACCGCGGACGTGAGCGAAGAGAACCTCCGGACGCTTCTGCCGGGCATAGTGCTTTCCGATCCGTCTGTAAACGGTTCCTGCTTTGCGTACAATCTGGAAGACAGGATGCGGAACGTTTACTGCTGCCGGAACGAAGACGGTTCCGTCGCCTTTATGCCCCCCACCTACGATTACAGCAGCGCCGACTGGTACACCCTTGCCAGAGATCTGGAGCATTCCTGCTGGATAGAGCCTTACTATGACGAAGGAGGCACTGAGCTGCTGATGGTGACCTATTCCGCTCCGGTTTACAGAGGGGAGGGCGAAAACAGAAAGTTTCTGGGGATACTTACCGCCGACGTCACTCTTCAGTGGATACAGGATCTTGTGGAGGAATACCAGGACAGGCCCCAGAGCTATTATTTTATCATAACCGGAACGGGGACGGTGGTGTATCATCCGGAAAGCAAATACGTTATGAACGAGACCATATTCACCGTTGCGGACGATGAAAACATCCCGTCACTGCGGTTCTTCGGCAAAAACATGCTTTCCGGAGTTTCCGGCTTCGGATCCTTCGGAGTTTCGTCGGTGAACGGAAAAAAGTGCGATATGGCTTATGCTCCCATCGTGTCCAACGGCTGGTCCATAGGCTACGTGATACCGGAAAGGCTCCTGTTCTACAATCTGGAGCTGATGAACCGTATCATGTTATTCGTGGGGCTGGTGGGGATAACGATACTGGCTTTTGTGGTGGTTCGTATCGCACGATATATCCTGTTTCCCGTGAAGGATCTGGAGACCGCGGTAAAGGAATATTCCCGGGGGAACCTGGATTATCAGCTGCCCGAGCCGGAGCACGAAGACGAGATCAGCTCTCTGATGTTTGAATTCAACAAAATGAAGGATGACATCAAAAAGCAGATAGAACTTATCCGCAAGGCCGATTCCGAGATCGAGAAGGCGGAAAGCGAACTGAAGATCGCTTCCGATATACAGCAGAGCATGCTCCCGAAGGATTTCGGAAGCGTTTGTTCGGAAAAAACGGATCTCTACGCCTTCGTCAAGCCTGCCGGGCAGGTGGGGGGAGACCTGTATGACTTTTTCCGCATGTCTCCCTCCAAAACAGCGGTGGTGATCGGGGACGTTTCCGGGAAAGGCACCTCCGCAGCCCTTTTCATGAGCATGGTGATCACCACGGCCAAGGTGCTTTGGAAGGAGGATCTTTCTCCGGCCGAAGCGCTGACCCTGGTGAACGGCGAGATATCTTCTTCCAATACTACCGATATGTTCGTCACCCTTCTCTTCGGGGTGATCGATGAAGAAGCCGGCACCTTTACCTATTCCCTGGCCGGGCATCCCGCTCCGTATATATGCCACGCCGACGGGGACGCGTATCAGCTTGAAAGGCTCAAAGGGCGTCTTGCGGGAGTGTTCGAAACGGGCAGATATACCCAGAAGACCGTCTCTCTCAGCCCCGGCGACCTGATCTATATGTTCACGGACGGCGTTGACGAATGTATGGACGCCGAAAACAGGCAGTTCGGCCACGAGCGCATCAAATATACGCTGAAGAAAAACGAAAGACGTTCGGCCAAAAAGGTTTGCGAAGACTTTTATGCGGACCTGAAGGCATATGCAGGCGAGGCGGAGCAGTCGGACGATATCACTATGCTCGGCATCATCTGGAAAGGATAACAAATTGTCTCTTATCAATTGTCAGAACGTTTCCAAAGCGTACGGGACGGATGCTTTGTTCGCCGGCGCTTCCTTTCTTATCGAAAAAGGGAGCAGGACAGCGCTTATCGGCGACAACGGAGCCGGCAAATCCACGCTGATGAAGATCGTCATGGGGCTTGTCTCTCCGGACGAAGGCAGGGTGATCACCGAAAGCGGGACCTCTTTGGGGTATCTGCCCCAGGACGCCGGTTTTGACGGCAGTTTTGAACTTTTGGGCTCCTGCGCCTGCGGCGGCCCGGCGCTTGCGGACGCCCTGGCGAACCTGCGCGCAAAAAAAAAGCAGCTGGAAAAAGAGCCGGATTCCAACGCCGCCGCCGCGGGTTACGGGGACGCCGTCCATGAATTTGAAGCCCTGGGGGGATTTTCGCGCCTGGAAGAGGCCAAAAAGGTGCTTTCCATGCTTGGTTTCCTGCCGGGGGAGCTGGAGCTTATGCCCGGGCATCTCAGCGGCGGACAGAAGACCCGCGCCCACCTTGCGAGGCTCCTTTTGGGAGATCACGACGTGCTGCTTCTGGACGAGCCTACCAACCATCTGGATACGGAGGCCTGCGAAAGGTTCGTGGATTTTCTGAACAATCAGTTTTCCGGGGCGGCCCTCATCATCAGCCACGACCGTTATTTTCTGGACCAGACCGTAAGCAGCGTGCTCTCTCTCGATAAGGGCGTTTTGAAGGAATACAAAGGCAATTACACCGATTTCCGCAATAAGAAAACAGCCGAAGAAGAAGCTCTTGCCCGCAGCGCCAAAGAGCAGAAGAAGGTCGTGGAACGGATGGAACAGGCCATCCAGACTCTTTTTTCCCACAGGAATTTTTCCGCAAGAGACAGCATGGTCAAAAAGCTGGGCCGGGTGAAAGAGATCGCGGAAAGCTCCGCTGCAAAAAGGATGACGGTGCGCATCTCCTCCGACAAGAGAAGCGGCCGCGAGGTGCTGAAAATAGAAGGTCTTTCAAAAGCCTTCGGCGAAAAAAAGCTTTTCGATAACGTCTGCTGTGTGATAGAACGGGGGACAAGGACCGGGATAGTGGGCCCCAACGGATCGGGAAAAAGCACCTTCATCAAAATAATCAGCGGCGCCGAGACTGCAGATTCCGGGGCCCTGACCTTCGGCGTCAACGTGAAGATGGCGTATTTTGCCCAGGAATTCGACCATCTTTCGCCGTCCCGCACGGTGCTGGAGGAGCTGCTGGAGGATACCGATATATCTTCGTCCGAAGCAAGAAAGCTTTTGGGGCAGTTTCTTTTTTCGGGAGACGACGCCTTCAAAACGGTGGAGCAGCTTTCCGGAGGCGAAAAATGCAGGCTGAGCCTGGCCAAGATCATGGCGGAAAAGCCTAATTTCCTTTTGCTGGACGAGCCTACCAACCATCTGGACACCGCAAGCTGCGAGATCCTTGAAAAGGCTGTGAGAGAATACGACGGCACCGTTCTTGCCGTTTCCCACGACCGATATTTTCTGGAGCATACCACCGGCGCCACCATGGAGATAAAAAACGGAGCCGTTACCTTTTTCCCGGGCTCGTGGTCCTACTACAGGGAAAAATCGAAAAGCCCGGAAAAAGAGCGGCCGCCGGAGCCGCAGAAGCCGGCGGAGCGCCCCGTGAACAACCGGGATCTGCGGAGTAAGCTCAAGCCTCTTGCGGACGA
>JAGDAG010000287.1 GCA_017959625.1 Abditibacteriota bacterium
AAGCGGGTGTAATGCCCGCTTTCTTTTTACTTTATGAAAATAAGCATTCTTTCTGCGCTTTTGCTTGGTTGGATATCCTCTGCCGCTTTTGCCCAGTTCGGTTATTCCATAATAATGCGCCCCTACCCGTCCGCCATCATAGCGGACGGGCAGTCCACCACCTCGGTCACCTGCGAGATATATGACAGCAAGGGCAATCCGGTACCGGACGGCATACGGGTGGAATTCACCACTTCCCTGGGCACCATAGCCCCCTTTGCCGAGACCTCCGGCGGCACGGTGCAGCCCACTCTTTATTCCGTCCCCACCGAGGGCACGGCCATCGTTACCGCCACCATTCCCATGCTGGGAGTCATTTCCCGCTGCCAGGTGGATTTTCTTGCTCCAGGCACCGAGATAGTTTCCGAAAACTACGTGTCCGTGGAAGGGAAAAAATACCTCTGTTACAACGCCGACGACAGCATAATAGAGGCTGCCTACGGAGAAGTGACGGTGAAATACAAGGGGCTTACCATAGAATGCTACGAATGCCAGATCAATACCGCCAAAAACTCCATGGTCCTGCGGCCGCGTCTGGGAGAATACCTCACCATCGCCAAACAGGACAAAAGCGTTGAGACCGCCGAATTATACGTGAGCATGGCCACGGGCACCGCCTGGGGTTATCTGCGGGACGACGACAAAAGGCTGTATCCCGGCTCCCTGCGCCTCACAGACCTCCGCTGCGAGGAGCTGGAAGCCCTGCCTTCATCGGTGACCTTCGACTATGAGCCGAACCCTTCTCCCCAGATGTATCTCACGGCAAAGCTGCTCATACTGGAACCGCGGAAAGAGATCAAGGCCAAGTCCCCCACTCTTTACGTAAAAGGGATAAGGACCTTCACTGTGCCTTATCTGCGCATGTCCCTTTCCGGCACCGCCAACGGACTATTCGACAACTTTATAGCCTACGGCTCCGACGGCCTGCGGCTGGATCTGCCGGTTTACGTCAGCCTGACTCCCACCACCTCCACGGCAGTCCGGGTGCAGAGGGATTCTTCGGCAGGCTCCGGAACCCTTTCCACCGGCGATTTCTGGAAGGTGGATCTGGAACACGAATACGGCCAGGGCACCAACTCCTCGGGCATTGCCGAGATCATGAACGTCAACCAGAAGGACGGCTGGGGCCTCAGGTTCAACAACCGCACGGTCCTGAGCGGCGGCAGAAAGCTGCAGAGCAGCATAGAATACCCGAACCACGAAAACGTGCTTTCGGGGGTGACCTGGTCCCACAGCCTTCCCCGTTTTTATTACAGCGTGGGCGCCAGATACAGGTATTACAAGACCAGGCGCAACACCTACTATATGAATTCGTATATCCAGACGGCCTCGCGCCCGGTCTTCGGATTTATGAACTACACCCTTTCCGATCAGGTTTATTACGACGCCTCGTTTCTCGATCCCCGCCACAGGTGGGGCAACAGGGTCACCCTGAACCTGTATTCCAGGTCTCTTGATATCGGAAAGAGCCAGTTCTATTTCGGCGGCTCCTACAGCTACAACTTTCAGAGGCATTACGGCGGCGACATAACCACCGCCAACGCGGGCGTCAGGATACCCTTCGGCGACAACAGCCTTAACCTGTATTACTCTTATCTTTTGGAAAAGGCTCTGGAGACCTACGAAAGCAGCTATCTTTCCGGCGATCTGAACCTGTGGTTCGGCAATCTTGGCCTTACGGCAAACAGCACCTACAATTTCAAGGATTCCAGCTACAACGTTTACAGCGAGCTGGAATGGTATCCCGCCCCGGCGTGGGTCCTGAGGGCGCTTTACACCTATCAGCATTATACGGACGTCAACTGGCAGGACTACAAGATAGCCATAGGCAGGCGGTCCGGCCTGCAGGAATACCGTATTGCCTGGACCCATTCCAGAAAACGCTTTGATTTTGAGATAGGGAGCATGAGCTTTTAATGAGACCTTTTCAGCTGGTTTCGGACTTCACTCCCGCCGGCAGCCAGCCGGAGGCTATCGCTTCCGTCGCCGGGGGCCTTCTGGACGGTTTGAAATATCAGAACATCCTGGGGGTCACGGGCTCGGGAAAGACCTATACTATGGCAAAGATCATAGAACAGGTCCAGCGCCCCGCCCTGGTGATCGCCCACAACAAGACTCTTGCCGCCCAGCTTTGCTCCGAATTCCGTGAGTTTTTTCCCGGAAACGCCGTGGAATACTTTGTAAGCTATTACGACTACTATATGCCGGAAAGCTATATCCCCGAAACCGACCTTTATCTGGAAAAGGATTCCTCCATCAACACCGAGATAGACCGCCTCCGGCATTCCGCCACCCGGGCCGTCCTGGAAAGGCGGGACACCATCATAGTGGCCTCCGTCAGCTGCATCTACGGCATCGGCCCAAAGGAGACCTATCTGGAAACCAGCATAGAGCTCAAGGCCGGGGACACGATAGACCTGGACAACCTGATAAAGGAACTGGTGCAGATAGATTTCAAGCGCAACGATTTTGCCCTGGACAGAGGCCTTTTCAGGATAAGAGGCGATATAATCGAGATCCAGCCCATAGATTCCGATCTTGTCATACGCATATTTCTTTTCGGCGACGAGATAGAAGAGATATATATAGTGAATATCCTCACCGGGGAGATAGTGGACAAACGGGACGCCGTGCATATTTTTCCCGCCACCCATTTCGTCACCACGGAGGCAAACATAGACAGGGCCATTAAGGAGATACAGGAGGAGCTGGACGAAAGAGTGGAATATTTCACGTCGCGGAACATGCTGCTTGAAGCCCAGCGGATACGCCAGCGCACCACCTTCGATATGGAAATGATACGCGAACTGGGCTACTGCAGCGGCATAGAGAACTACTCGCGCATCATGGACGGCAGGGCTCCCGGCTCCACTCCCCATTGTCTCATAGAGTATTTCCCCGACGATTTTATAATGTTCATCGACGAATCCCACCAGAGCATACCCCAGCTGCGGGCCATGTATAACGGCGACCGTTCCAGAAAGCAGAACCTGGTGGATTACGGCTTCCGCCTTCCCTCGGCCCTGGACAACAGGCCCCTCAGGTTCGAAGAATTCGAGAGGCTCGTCAATCAGGTAGTGTGGGTCTCGGCTACCCCCGGCCCCTACGAGCTGGAGCATACCCAAAACACGGCGGAGCTCATTATCCGCCCCACCGGCCTGTTGGACCCGGAGATAATAGTCCATCCTTCGGAAAACCAGATACCCCATCTCATAGGCGAGATCGCCGCCCGCACCGCCCGGGGCGAGCGGGTGCTGGTGACCACCCTTACTAAAAAAATGGCGGAGGACCTTACCGATTATCTGAAGGAAATGGATATAAAGGTGCAGTATCTGCACAGCGAGATAAAGACCATAGAACGGACGGAGATACTGCGGGATCTGCGTCTGGGAGTATATGACGTGCTGGTGGGCATAAACCTTTTAAGGGAAGGGCTGGATCTTCCCGAGGTGTCCCTGGTAACGATACTGGATGCGGACAAGGAAGGCTTTCTGAGATCGGAGACCAGCCTTATCCAGACCATAGGCAGAGCGGCGCGCCACGAAAGGGGCACGGTCATCATGTACGCCGACAGGGAAACGGATTCCATGAAAAAAGCCATTTCCGAAACGCGGCGCCGCAGATCTCTCCAGCAGCAGTCCAACAAGGAGCACGGCATAACCCCCAGGTCGGTGAAAAAGAGCGTCCGGGACCTGCTGGAGGGAGTCGCCGGCAGCGGTTCCTCCTCCGGCGAAGACGCCCTGGAGATACTGGATATGGAGAATATAGAGGAATACCTGAAAAAGCTGGAAAAGGATATGAAGGCCGCCGCCAAAGCCCTCAACTTTGAAGAGGCGGCGGATATACGCGACAAAATAAAAGAAATCAGAAGGCTGAGATCCAAATAAGAGGAAACGATATGAAAAAAACCATCATCATCCTGTGGCTCGTTGCCGCAGCGTCCTGCATATTTGCCGCGGGACTGACCTTTGACCCCTTCACTCTTTACACCCAGAAGGAAGCGCTGAAAACCACGCCCCACACCTACGAAGCGTGGATAAAGCTGCCGAAGGACTTCGCTCCGAGAGGCGGCATAATCGCGGGGAATTACGGTATCACCGCCGCCATAAACTTCGAGATATCTTCCGGCGGAGCCCCCAGGCTTTACATCGACGGGACAAGAAAGAACAGCGGCGTCGGCCTGAATGCGGATATACAGTTCAGGGAGGTCAACGCCGCCAGCGGCAGATGGACCCACGTTGCCGTTATACTCAACGAAAAGGAGGGCCGGGCAGACTGTTATATCAACGGAAAGCTTGCCCAGACCCTGAAGGAAGCCAGCCTGAACACTTCTGTCGGCCCTATTTCCGATTTTACCGAAAGGCCTCCGCTGCTCCCTCTGGTGATAGGCAGCGACAGAAGGATCGGCAGCCCCATGTATTTTAAGGGAGCCATACGCTCGGTGGCGGAATTTGCCGACGTGAGGACCCCGCTGGAAATAAAGCAGGACATGTACGACCTGGATACGAAAGACAAGGATCTTCTGTTTTATTACAGCTTCAAATACAATCAGGAAAACGACGTCATAGAAGACCTGGCGGGCAACTATCCCCTTTATCACGAGCCGAACCCCTACGTTATAAA
>JAGDAG010000288.1 GCA_017959625.1 Abditibacteriota bacterium
CAACGTGGAGAAGCTGGCGGACGTCATGTACGCCACGTCGAATTCCTTCCCCAAGGATTTTGCCGTAGAAAGGCCCAAGGGCTACAGCGGCCCCATAGTGGAGTTCGAGGGGGACAGCTGGGCCCGCCTCATGAGCAACGTGTTCAGCCACAACGCTCTGGATATGTCCAAAAAGGTCACCGATGACGGGGTCTATCACACCTCCACCTACGGCGCCCCCTGGTACGGCTACGACGGCGTAGGGCTCTTCACCGACGACCCCGACCCGGCAAAAAGCCGCAGCCACGCGGGCCACTACTTTGACGAGGGCTGGACCCGGGACGAAGGGCGTTGCCTGTGCGAGCTTGTTTACCTGGGCTTTTACGCCAAGGCCCTGGACTGCGCCCGCTTCACCTTTGACTGCGCCCGCAGCTGGCAGAGGCACCCGGAGATAACAGTGAACGGCAGCCCCCTGCCGCCCCACGTGGCCCGCATCCTGCAGCGGAACGACGTTTACGAAGGAGGCGGCTGCTTTGAGAACGACGGCCACGGACAGGTGGCGACGTATATCTACAACATGTGGAAGCGCATGCCCTTCGAAGAAAGAAAGAAGTGGGAAAAGGCCAACTGGCAGGACGTCAAATATCTGGGCGACTGGCCCCAATGGCAGCTGGACCACCCGGAGATAAGCAGGGCCAAAGACGGCAATCTGTGGTCCGACTCCGAAGGCTCCGGCTGGGACATCACCACGGGCTGGTCCATTTTCTGCGATCTGGCCCAGGTGGAAGGCCTTATAGGGCTCAGCGAGATAGCAGCCTCGGCGGGGCATCCGGAGGAAGCCCGGGCCTGGCTGGCCACGGCGGAAGGGCTGAAAAAGGCCATCGAAAAGAACTACGTGGACGACGATCCGAAATACGGCAAAGTGTGGACCATGAGATACTGCGGCTTCGGCGGCAGCTCCACTCTGGCCCCCGTATTGTTTGCCACTGACCGCACGGGCTTCGACATAAAAAACAACTATCCCGAATGGGCGCAGATGAACAGGGCCGCCTGGCAGCGCACCCTGGACCACTTCCGCCCCAACGCCTTCGGCTACGGGCAGGGCTACATGCTCATCAGCACCCTGATGTATGACGAGATGGCAAAGGCGGAGGAGCTGCTGAGGATATCCGGCAGGTGCCTTTACAACCCCACCTACGAGCCCTATATAGTGCCGGAAAACGTGATATATACCGAAGACTTCTCCAAGACCGCCCGCATGGGAGACCTGGGGAACTGCGTGCAGCAGGCGGAGATAATGAAGGCCCTGCGCATCATGGGCGGCGTGGACGACAACGACCAGGAGCATATCCGCCTGATGCCCCGGCTGCCCAAGGGCTGGAAAGGCATAAAGGTGGAAGATATGCCCGTGGTGTGGAGCGACAACGGCAGGATAACCCGGTCGAAGGTGAGCTATACCTTCCGCAGAGAAGGCGGCAGAGGCGAGCTGGATATAAAGTTCGAAGGCAAAGCCCCGGCGCTGGACATAAGGCTGGGCGCCTTTGACGCGCCGGTGGAAAGCATCACCGTCAACGGCCGTCCGGCGGAGTTCACCGAGGCCGCCTCCGGCGACAGCCGCTGGGCCCATATAACAGGCTTCACGCTGTAAAAAACCGTTTTCGCTCCGCCCCGCGTGTCATCTCTGCGCAAACGGCAATACGAAGAAACGCGAATGCGTTTCAGGCCGTTTGCGCTTTGAGATCTACGGAGGGTCCGCCAGCCGTGTTCCTTACTCCCGCTTGCGGGAGGCGGCTGGTGGAAGGGACCGTATAAGCGGATCG
>JAGDAG010000289.1 GCA_017959625.1 Abditibacteriota bacterium
GCCGAAGCCACCCCAGGGGTAGGAGCCGTACAATGATATTTCCCGAAAGGCCGCCACGGGGAAATGGGGCGGCCGCATGTCAACCTCCCTTTGCAGCTCCTATTCGTCCAGTCCGGTAATGACACCCGCCACAGCTTCCGCTACGGGAGACGAGAGATACCTGTTGAGACCCGCTATCTCTCCCTCGTTGCCTCTGAAGTAATCCATCTTCCAGGCCGAAAGCCATATCTCGCAATGCGGAAACAGCGCCTTATACCGGGGTATTATTTCCTTTACAGCCTTGATATAGCCGTTTCCTCCGTAGGGAACGCAGTCGCTGCACCAGCATCCCCCCTGGTCATAGGGCCATATCCAGAAGACGTCCACGTTGTCAAAGGCTGCCGCCGCCTGAGCCAGATTGTCTGCTATGAGCCGGCGGGCTTCGGGGATGGAGGGGCACATTTCCGTGCCGTAGCTCCCGGGGTTTTTGACCCCGGCCCTGTATTCCTCCGGGCTGTCGGCGTAGCCCTCGTTGGCAAGGCAGGTGAGGCCGAACTTCATTCCCAGCCCGTTGGAGGTTTTCTGTATGTGCCGGAGCCTGGCTATCTGCTTTTGTGCTGCCGGATCGGAAAAGCCGTTATACTGATGCATGTCAAACCAGACCTGTACGGCGTTGCAGCCCCAAAGGGCCATATCCTCCAGCAGCCCGTCTATTTCTTCAAGAGGTGCGCATTCGTAATAATTGGCGAAATGCGACGCCAGATACATTCCTCTCAAATCCATATCCGGCATTTCGGAATAACTGTCCTGCGGACAGGAAAAAGCGCCCTCTTCAAAGCGGCACTTCCTTAAAAACGAGCCTGCGCCCGCCGGCAGATCCCGTCCCTCTATGAGGACGGAGTCTTCGCCTATGGAAACGGAAAAGCCGGGCTTTTCTGTGCGCTGCAGGGTGATGACAAAGGGCCGGGGCCCGGCGCTGACGGGGCCGCAGCGCTTCTTTAGCTCCTTTTTCAGGATGGCGAGGCACCGGCGGCCGATACCGTCATCGGAGGCTGCCAGAAGAAGCGAATCGGTCCTGACGGTCCTTGCCGCCGCCGGCAATGACACAAGGACGGCGAAAAAGATGAAAAGCAGCGCCTTCATTATAACATCAGTCCTCTATGACGAACCGGTCCTTGTCCGCGGGGCCGTACCACTCGAGAGGGGCGGCGCCGTTGGTGGCTATGTTCCGTATTGTGACGTTTCTGAGATCGGTATAAGAGAGGCACAGGACGCCGGGAGCGTGCCTGCCCTCGGCTTCATAGGTCACGTTTTCGATAAGCACGTTCTCCAGCAGCTCTCTTTTGCCCGGATCGTATGGGACGGGGGCTTTGATCTGGTCGTATTCCTTTTGGGCGGAGGGGTGATAGATAAAGACCCGGTTTATGCCCGGCTGTCCGCAGAACAGGGCCGCCCCGGCGTCGCCGGTCATAAAGAGGCCGCAAACGTAAAGGTTTTTCACGCAGCCTGTCAGGTTGATGCCGGTCCGCGCCCGGGTATGCACGTTTTTTACTGATATGTCGCTGATGTCGCCCGGTTTGCAGCGCAGAGACTCGTCAAAGTCATAATAGGCGGGGTTGTCGTCGCCTATGCGCAGGCACATCTGGGATTGTGCGGTCTCTCCGTATCGGCTGGCGTCCAGTACGTCGGATATGGCCACGTTGTATATGCGGTTGCCGTGATGGGCCAGGAGCCTGATTATGGCGCACAGGCTGGTTATCCCGCGGACATTGCGTATTATCACGTCGTGGATATCGGTATTCTCGCCCTGTACGTAATCGCTTTTGTCCTTGCGGAACCCCTTGAGGGCCGTAAGGGCGATGAAGTCGTCCCCGGTCTCACCTTCTATGTTTTCTATCAGGATATCGCTGCAGCCTATCCTCAGGTCGATGCCGTCCTGGTTGCGCCATCTGATCTTTCTGTCCTCCAGGTGGCGGGTGAGCCTGAAACGGAGGTCGTGTATATGCCCTGAGCGGCAAAACATAAAGGCCATCGCCCACCAGCGCTGGTCTTTGCAGGTGAAGCCGGAGATCTCGAAACCTTCCACGTTGTGGAAATAAATGAAAAGGTTGGCGGATATATGGGGCATTCCTTCTTTGCGGAAGGTGTCTTCGTCGAGCCCGTTGGGCAGCCCGCCGTCAAGAACGGCTCCGTTGACGCCCCTGATGGCGATATCCCTCTCTTTGCCTTCCGCCGCGCAGCCTTCCGGCGAAAGAGCCAGGCTGTTTCGGAACATATTGTCAAAGCAGCCGTCGGCCATGCGCAAACGGCAGCCGTCAAGGATGAGGGTGGTATGGGCTGGAAGCAGGACCGCTTTGTCTATCACCCAGAGAGCCTGCCCCCTGCGGCGGTTCATGCGGGGTATGACCACAGTGTCGAGGCCCAGCTTTTTGGCTTCGTCCACTGCCGCCTGTATGGCCTCGGCGTCGCTTGCGGCCGGCCAGTCGTTGGGATCGGTATAGTATTTCATGTCTTCCTCCCTTATTTTCGGAGCGTATCAGATATATGATACTCTATCGGCTCCCGACAGTCAACCCGGTTTGACAGCGACTATGCATTATTGTATAATTTATATGTAATTTATTCTTAAAAGGACATGAATATGCCGGACGTACTTGTTATTATGGGCTCCCGTTCCGATGAGGAAACGGTGGATAAAGCCTGCGAGGCTCTGGAACAGTTTGGCATAACGTACCAGAAAACCGTTTGCTCGGCCCACAGAAACCCCGAAGCCTTGTACGAAACAGCTTCCGGAGCCGAAGGCAAAGGCTTTGAGGTCATTATTGCCGCCGCCGGGATGGCTGCCGCCCTGCCGGGGGTCGTCGCCGCTCTTACGCCTCTTCCCGTTATAGGGGTCCCCTGCAAAAGCAAAAATCTGGAGGGCCTGGACGCTCTTCTTTCCATAGTTCAGATGCCTCCCGGAGTCCCCGTAGCGACAGTGGCTATCGACGGCGCCAGAAATGCCGGGATACTTGCCGCCGAGATCCTCGGGGTGAAGTATCCGGAGATCAGGCAGAAAATAATAGATTATAAAAATTCTTTAAAGCAGTAGGAGTTTTTAATGGTAGAAAGATACAGCCTTCCGGCAATGAAGAAGATATGGTCGGAGGAAAGCAAATTTCAGTCCTGGCTGGACGTTGAGATCGCCGTGGCGGAAGCCTGGGAGCATTTCGGCGTGGCTCCCGCAGGGACTCTGGAAAAAATCAAACGGAACGCTTCGTTTACCGTGGAGCGGATAGAAGAGA
>JAGDAG010000290.1 GCA_017959625.1 Abditibacteriota bacterium
CACCGCCTCGCTGAGGGGAAAGATGGCCAGCAACAAGGCAAAGTTCGACGTCTGGACCGACGCGGATCTTGAGGCCGACCCCGTCAAGCTGGGGCTTGCGTGCTCCCCATCCCGCGTGGTGAAGATAATGACTCCCCCCTCCCGCTCCGGCGGAGACAAATACGAAGGCGAATCGGAAGAACTTGCCGACAGGCTGTTTGAGACCCTTTCCTCTATGGAGGTGATATAAATGCTGAAGATAAACGACGAAAAATGCAAAGGCTGCGGGATCTGCGTGAAGGCCTGTCCCGCCGGCGCTCTTTCCCTTTCGGACAAAAAAGCGGCGTGCGACGCCGACACCTGTTCGCTGTGCGGCGCCTGCGTTTCCGCATGCCCCTTTGACGCCATGTCCATAGAGATAAACAAGCAGGCCTCCGAAGACCTTTCCGCCTATAAAGACGTGTGGGTGTTCGGCGAACAGAGGAACGGGAAGCCTGCGGAAGTGGTGCTGGAGCTCATAGGCATCGGACGGCAGCTGGCAGACAAGCGGGGCTGCGATCTGTGCGTGGCTCTGCTGGGCGACGGCATGGACGCCGCCGCGGCGGAGCTGGCGGAATACCCCGCGGACAAGATCCTGGTTTACGACCACTCCCTGCTGAAGGACTACGACGCCGAGCGGTATTCACGCCTGCTCACCGACGCCATACGCGCCGAGAAGCCGGAGATACTGCTGGCAGGCGCCACCACCACCGGCCGTTCGTTCATGAGCGGAGTGGCCATCAGCCTTTACACCGGCCTCACCGCCGACTGCACGGGGCTGGAGATAAGCGAAGACGGGCTGCTGCTGCAGACCCGCCCCGCCTACGGCGGCAATATAATGGCCACCATCACCTGCGAGTATTCCCGGCCCCAGATGGCCACGGTGCGGCACAAGGTGTTCCCCGTCCCGGCGAAACGCGCGGAGGGCAAAGCGGAGATCGTGAAAAAAGAGGTGAAGGAAGCCCTTCTTTCCAGCCGCAGCGAGATACTTGAGTTCATAGAAAACGTGGAAGAGAACGTGAACCTCACCGACGCCAACATCATAATTTCCGGCGGGAGAGGCCTGGGCTGCCCCGAGAACTTCGATATACTCCGGTCGCTGGCAGGCGAGATAGGCGCCGCCGTAGGCGCCAGCCGCGCCGCGGTGGACGCGGGGTGGATCCCCTATCCCCATCAGGTGGGTCAGACGGGCAAGACCGTGTGCCCTAAGCTGTATATAGCCTGCGGGATATCGGGAGCGGTGCAGCACCTGGCGGGGATGTCGTCCTCCGACACCATAATCGCCATAAACAAGGACAAGGACGCCCCCATATTCCAATACGCCGATTACGGCTTTGTGGGAGACTGCCTGGAGATACTCCCCCTGCTGGTCAAAAAGATAAAAGCAAAAAGAAACGGAGCGCAGCAATGAACAGTTACAAGATAGCCGTATATGCCGGGGACGGCATCGGGATAGAAGTCACGAGAGAAGCGGTAAAGGCGCTGAAGGCCTGTCAGGAGGTGTTCGGCAGTTTTGCCCTGGAATTCACGGAATTCAACTGGGGCAGCCGGTATTACAGGGAAACGGGGAAGATAACTCCCCCGGATTACCTCAACACCCTGGACGGTTTCGACTGCATCCTGCTGGGGGCCGTGGGCGACCCCGCCAACATACCCGACAGGATAGCCGTGGTGCCTCTTATAGAGATGCGGCAGACCTTTGACCAGTATATAGGCCTGCGGCCCGCCACCCTTATGCCGGGCATCGACAGCTGCCTGGAGGGAAAGGAATACGGCGACATAGACATCTACTGCGTGAGGGAAAACTCCGAAGGCGAATACATCAACTGCGGCGGCCGCTTCAAGCCCGGCACCGAAGACGAAGTGGCCATACAGACCAACATCCACACCAGAAAGGGCGTGGAGCGCATACTGCGCTACGGCTTCGGCGTGGCGGCAAAGAGGGGCAGACACCTCACCCTGGCCACCAAATCCAACGCCCTGCGGTTCGGCATGACCTTCTGGGACGACGTTCTGGAAGACATAAAGGGAGATTATCCGGATATCACCGTTGATAAATGCTACATAGACGCCCTTTGCATGGGGCTGGTGCAGAAGCCGGAGTTTTACGACACGGTGGTGGCCAGCAATATGTTCGGCGACATCATCTCCGACCTGGCGGGAGCGGTGACGGGCTCCATAGGCCTGGCTCCCTCGGGCAACGTGAACCCCGAGAAAAAGCACCCCTCCATGTTCGAGCCGGTGCACGGCTCCGCTCCGGACATAGCAGGCAAAAACATAGCCAACCCTATCGCGGCCATACGCTCCGGCGCCATGATGCTGGACCATTTCGGCTATGGCGACGCCTTCCGGCTGATAGAAAAGACAGTGGTGGACACCCTGAAGGAAAGAAAAGTCCTCACCCGGGACGTAGGAGGCTCGGCCTCCACCGCGGAGATGGGCGACTATATCGCGGAAAGGATACTCAAAGCAAAATAAACGGTTTGCCGGCCTGCGGGCCGGCATTTTTTTTCGCCGGGGAACGGCGCGCGGTTGAGCGTTTTCCTCTTCCCGTCACCTCGGCGGAAAAGCGCCCTCAGAAGCTTTTCCGGTAAGAGGCCTCAGGAGGGGCCCGGCGAGTGGCAATCGCCGGGAGGACCCTGATAAGAGTACAGACGGGAAGAGTGGGATCGGGGGGCCGTATAAAAGGCCGTGGGCGTGTCTTGCTATGCTAACCGGGTCATCTCGGCGGTTCGCCTTCGGGCGAACCGGTAAGATGACCCGCATCAGCCAAGCCAAAGATTCGCAAACGCTCTGCATCAACAAACAAGCCTGAACCTACGCTAGGGTGGGAGGGGCGGAGCACCTGCTCGAGCATTTGTTCAAGCGTCGCCGTCAGGCGCAAGGCAGGAAGGCAAATCTGTAAGACGTCTGATTTGCCCTGCCGCAGAGCGAAGAACAAAGGCGAAGACGGGTCCAGGGCCGCAGGCCTTGGCCGTGAGGGGGGTCCGGGGCGATTCGGAAAGCCCCGGCCGGGTGTGGGCACGGCATGCCCACGAAAAAGAGGGGGGTTCATAAGGGGGGAACCATCCCCACTTGCAGAGAGAAAACTTTCAGTACAGCGTTGTTTTCTTCAAAATCGCCAAGTATGCTTTTGCCGCTCTCCTTGATCGGCTCCCCCATTTGCCATTTCCTATAGCTGCCGCTCACGGCCTTTTATACGACCCCCCCACGTGCCTTGCGCCTGACGGCGAAAAGAAGGCGGCACGTGGTGCCCCCGAAGGTCTCTTACCGGAAAATGCCTGAAACGCTTCAGCGTTTCATCGGTGTACATTTTCCGCCGAGATGACGCCGTGAGCACTATGGCGCTTTGCGCCGTTCGTATTGCGAAGTCGGCGGGATGACGCGGAGCGCGCTTGGGCAACTTCTATGACTGGGAGATCTCTTACCGCCGCCTTGCCGTTGGCAAGCCGTCGCCGAGATGACCGCAACAGTCAAGACTTTCGGCGCGAAACGGCGCAATAAAAAAGCGGAACGCTGGCTTCAGCAGCTCCCGTTCCGCATACGCTTTTCATTCGTTCTGTCCGGCGTTCCCCAAGGGCCGGGCGCCGGCCCTTTTTTATAAGCCGGCTTTTGCCTGCGAGAGTTTTTTATAAAGCTCATAGGTCTCCATATATCTCTCGTGCATGGCCTGCCTGGGCAGGTATTCCGCCTTGGGCTTGATAAGGATGTCCCTGGCGGCCTCAAGACTGTCAAAGGCTCCTATGGCGGCTCCCGCCAGCATAAGGGTGCCGGTCGCGCCGGCCTCCTCCACGTCCACGGAAACCACTTTTTTGTTCAGTATGTCCGCCTTTATCTGCAGCCACTCGGGGCTCTTGGCTCCGCCGCCGGTGGCGGTGAGGTATTCCGGCTCCACTCCGAAGCCTTTCATCACCTCAAGGTTCAGGAGCATCTCGTAATTCGCCCCCTCCAGTATAGAGCGGTAAAGCTGCTCTCTCGTGGTCTCCAGGGTGACGCCGTAAAAGGCGGCCTTTGCCGTTTCGTCCATATAGGGAGTGGCGGCGCCGCCGAAATGGGGGATGCACACTATGCCGGAGGGCTCGTCCCCCACGCTTCCGGAAAGCTCGGCGTAGGCCTTATCCGGAGCGAAGGTGTTGCGGAACCATTTCACCGCCGTGCCGCAGGTAAAGGCCAGCACGTAGCAGGCGTAAAGGCCGTCTATGGCGTAGGGCACCACGGAATAGCCCTTGTCGTAAAAGGCTTTTTCCCGGGGGGCTTCCGAAAAAACGGGAGTGATGCACTCCACGCTGCCCATGCCGTCGGAGGCTGCCCCGGCGCAGATGCTGCCGGAGCCCAGGGCCGCCGTCACCTGATCGTGGCTGCCGCTCACTATGGCGGCGTTTTTCAGGCCGCACAAAGAGGACGCGCCGGCGACGCTGCCGGTGGGGACGGGGCGCGAGAAGAGAGCCGGGTCCACGTCCGCCGCCAGGAAGGCTTCCCGGGACCAGCATTTATTGCGGATATCGAAGCCCATGGTGCGGGCGGCAAGGGAATAGTCTATCTGGGCGCAGCCCGTGAGGCGGTAAACTATATAGTCTTCAAAAAGCAGCACCCTTTTGATCTTTTTATAGATATCGGGCTTATGCTTCTTTATCCACATGAGCTTGGGGAGGCTGTACATGCTGTGGGGCTTGGTGCCCACGGTATCGTAGAGGGGGAACTGCTCCAGATATCTGTATTCCTCCGCCCCTCTGGGGTCGGTATACATCATGGCGGGCAGGAGGATCCTGTCCGAAGCGTCCAGGGCCACGAAGGATTCCCCCAGACTGGTGACGCCTATGGCGTCTATGTCATAGCGGGAGGCGGCCCGGGATATGACCTCCTTTACCCCCTGCCACACCGTTTCCGGGTCCAGTTCGTGATCCCCCGCCCTGCGGGAGACCTCGTATTCGCAGGCCTCCGCCAGCAGGAAGCGCCCTTCCGAATCGTACAGGCTTATCTTGCAGCTGCCCGTCCCTATATCAAGTCCGCCGAGTATCTTCATAAAACGTCCTCATAAAAAAGGCGGCAAAGGCGGCCCTTGAAAGCCCCTTTTGCCGCCGGAAAACTATATATCCAGAATATCGTAGCCCAGATAGTATCTGAAGGCTTCCTCAAGCACAAGCTTCATATGGCCCACGCCTACGGCGGTATGGTGCCGGAAGCCGTTGCGGCCCAGGGTGATGAGCTTGTCCTGCAGCTCCCCGATCTCGGCCACGCCGCCGCAGCCGAAAAAGCCCTCTTCTATAGGCTCGCCGGTAAAACGCCCTTCGCCAATGTAGAAGGTGAGTTTGCCGTTTTCGGTCTTGCAGTTGGAATAGGTCATGGGGAAGGCCTTTATCCTGCCCTCGTTGGCGCCCCAGCCGCAGCCGGGATTGCCCTTGGCGAACATCTTGTGGTCCGTCACCTTCCCGCAGCCCTCCATAAGGCTCTGGGCTGTGGAGCCGCAGTGGAACAGGATCACCTTGTCGGGGTCGTCGCCGTAGTTGTTGTTCCAGTCCACGCAGGCGGTGGGCTGCCCGGAGGCCAGCTGCATGCTGTACATATTGATGGCGGAGCAGAGGTCTATCTCACAGGCGCACACCACGCCCCTGTCGTTCATCTCGGAGATGATGACGCACACCGCCACGCCGAAGATGCTCTGTATCTCCTCCCAGCAGCGCAGGGTGACGCAGTCCAGGCGGAACTCCTCCACGTAGTCGTCGATGATCTTTGCTATCTTAGCAATGGTGAGAAGCTTGTCCGCCGGCACGCAGGAAAAATCGGTATATTTTTTAAAGCGTTCCTTCTTTGCCAGCACGGCGGGATCGTCGTCGGAGAGCTTGCCGAAGCGGTAAACCAGGTCGGAGAGGTCGAAGGTCTCCACGGTGATGCCGTATTTCTGCAGGGTGATCTCGTCGTAACGCACGGTCTTGAACTTGCTGGTGCGGGCGCCGATGCAGCCGATGGAGAAGCGCTTCATGCCGTTCACCACCCGGCATATGGCGGCGAAATCCAGTATGTTCTGCCGGAACTCGGGGGTGGAGGGGTGCACCACGTGGGGCTTCAGCACCGTGAAGGGGATGCCGTACTGATGGAACACGTCCTCTATGGAAAACTTGCCGCAGTAGGAATCCCTGCGGTGCTCGAAATCCATCTTGCCTATCTCGTCGGGATAGGCCTGGATGAATATGGGCTTCGTGTTGTCCAGCACCGCCTGAACGGCGCCGTTTTCATCGGAGAAGTTGGGCAGGCTCATGATGATGCCGTCGTATTCCTGCTCTTTGAGCCAGGCGGCCCAGGCCCGGCCCTCCTCTCTGGTCTCCACCGCTCCGTAGCGGGTGAGGCCCTCGGGGGCTATGACGTAATCATAGCCGGCTTCCTTCACGGCCTGCGCCACCTCTTCCCGGGCAGAGGCTATGAGGCTTTCCGGGAAAAAGCCCCGGTTGCCGAAATAAAGGGCAAAGGTTTGTTTTTTCATGGTTTTTCCTCTTTTTATATTATGCTTTCAGCCACAATTCATAGTAGGCTGTGACCATTTCCCTGATCCTTTTTGCCATTATGCCGTTTCTGTAGGCCTGGGTAAAACAGGCGATGTTTATCCTGTCGCCGGTGTCCAGGCATTTTTCCGTGAGATATCCTTCGTCTATAAGGGCTTTCACCGCATCCCGGCCCGCGGCCTTAACGGCGTTCTTTACCAGGGCGGCAAAGATATCCGGAGCGGAATCCCTTTCCAGGGCGGTCCACACGTTCACCTTGCAGATGCCGTCGGAGAACAGGTCGCCGATCTGGTCGTTGGACACGGACGAAGCGCCGTGGAGCACCGTTTTGCAGCCTATGGCCGCCTTTATCTCCCGGGCGCGGTCGCCGCGGTAACGGAGATCCTTGCCGGAGGCCCTGTGCTCGGTGCCCAGGTTGGCCACCATCATATCCACCCCGGTCTCCGACATATATCGGACGGCGTCTTCCACCGTGGTGATATCGTTTTTCACGTTTTCCGTGGCCTCCACTATCTCGTCGCAGGCCCCTTCTATAAAGATCTCGCCTCCCTTTTTGCGGACGAACTCCGCCGTTTTGGCTATGTTTTCCTCGAAGGGCAGAGTGGAAGCGTCGTACATAATGGACGAATACCGGGAGAGGTCGCTCTCCGTAAGGGCCTTGTCCAGATCGTGCTGTATGTGGTCCAGATGCACCAGCGCCTGCAGATCTTCGTAGGGCGCCCCCTTCTCCGTCAGGGCGGCTATATCGGCGTAAAAAAGCTCCAGCCCGGTTTTCACGTCGCGGGTGGAGGTGTAATACGAAGCCTGGCTCCTGTGGCTGTAGGCGCAGGTGATGGCTATGGATACCGGCATCCGCTTTACGCCGTATTTTTCCGCAAAGGCGGCGGCCGCTTCCATAATGGCTTCGGTGGTGACAAGGTTTTCGGAGCAGAAGCAGGGTATGAGCCAGCCCCTTTCCGCGGCGGCGGCGTAAACCGCCCTTACCTGAGACAAATCGGATATTATCATTTCACTTTCCCAAAACTGATACTGTTAGTTTTATTATACACTATTTCCGAACGAGCGGCAACAAAACAGGTTTCCCGGGGACAGAAATTGTGATAAAATATATTTGCAACAAAACAAACGGAGAACAGTATGCAGTATATCTTTTCTGTCATCATGGTTTTATGCCTGGCGGCGGCCGCCTTTGCCGCCGACACGGTTTCCGCAAACCTCAACGGCCTCGGCCTTGAGATCGAAAAAGGCACAGGCTCCATCATCTCCCTTTCCGTTCCGGGACAGGGAAAGCTCATAGACGCCCGCAGCGAGGCGGCTTCCATACTGGATATGGCGTATCCCGTACCGGAATTCGAGCCCCTGCGGCTGGCCAGCAGGTTCTCGAAGGACGCCGATATAAAGGTCTCGGACAGCGAGGTCGCCATACACTGGGAGCGTATGGGCGCCTCCCGGGATTATCTGCAGCCGGAGGGCAGCGTGAAGGCCACCGTCACCATAACGGCCCTTCCCGACAAAAAGAGCACCCTCTGGAAATGCCGCATAGAAAACGCTTCGCAGACGGCGGTGCGCCAGGTGCTTTTCCCCGATTTCGGCGATATTATACGCTTCGCCGGCAGCGACACCCTTCTGAAGACCTGCGGCTTCAGCATGGAGCCCTTCAGCCAGCTGGCCCCCACCGAGGGGCGCCTGGGGCAGCAGTTCTGCATGGACGCCTCGTATCTCAGCGAGGAATACACCCCCGGCGGCCTGTTTGACAGCATGGTGATGCGCTGGTTCGACCTCGGCAGCCACAAGGGAGGCCTTTCCTTCTACCCCGAGCAGTGGGGCTGGGACAAGCGCACCCGCCTGAGGATGACCCGGGACGGCATAGAAGAAAAGATACGCCTTTCCAACGTGGATCTGCGGGACATAAACCCGGGAGAAGCCTGGGAGAGCCCGGATTATATACTCACGGCCCACGAGGGCGGCTGGGCAAAGGGCATCGAGACCTACGCTGAATACGCCCATTCAAAGATAAACCGCCCCTATCCCGTGCCAAAGCGGTTGCAGGAGGCCATCGGCTTCCGCTCGGTGAAGATGTGCCTGGGCTGGGAAGCGGACAAATCCGACCCCCGCTGGCGTTTTTCCGATTTCCCCGCCCTGTGCAAAGAAGCGGCGGAGCACGGGCTTTCCGAGCTGAATATCTGGTCGTGGCACCGGGGCTTCAGGCTGCCTTTGCCGGAGCCATATTCCCACCTGGGCACCATGGACGAATTCGTTGAGATGCGCAGGCTCTGCAAAGAGAAATACGGCGTGGAGGTGACTCCCTTCATCTCGGTGCTGATACAGGCCCGGGAGGGTCTGGAACGCTACGGCGTGCCGGAGCCCCAGGGCAACGGCAACAACTGGACACAGCACACGGAGACCATCCCCAGATTCCAGCCCACCTACTCTTCCCTTTACAAGGGCGAGCAGATAGGCCCGGCTAACAAGGCGTGGAAAAAGGACGCCCTGGACAGCATGGCCGCCCTGGCGGAAAGAGGGCTGCCCTCCATAAGCTGGGACCAGTATTTCAACATTTCCGAGGGGGACAACAATATGGTGGATATCTCCCGGGAATTCCGGAAGATCCAGAAGGCCATCGACCCCGACAGCACCTGGTCCGGGGAAGAGGTGTATAACATGGAGATCTCCATGGAATGGCTGGACTACACCTGGAACTGGGGCGGTTTCCGGGACAGGCAGGCCTTCAACAGCATATTCAAATTCCCCCGGGTGAACATGAACGTCACCCAGAGCGGCAGCGAGGCAAAGAAGATGTTTATGGACAATTTTTACATAAACGCCTTCCCCCGCATAGGCACGGACATCAACGGCAACTGCTACCTGAAAGACATCCCCAACCTTTCGGAAGCCCTGAAGACCTGCTGGGGCATAAAACAGAAGTATATGCCCTTCTTCACCGAGGGGCGGCTGATAGGCGACTGCATATCCACGGAATTCGTGAGCGGCGCCGCCAAGGTGTCCGCCTATATACTTGAGAACAAGGCCCTGGTGCTGGTGATGAACACGGCGGGAGGGCCCGGCGCAAGGACTCTGAACGTGGACGCGGCGCCATGGCTGGGAGACCGTCAGAGATACACGGTGAAGCCCGTGAGCGAAAAGCTGAAGAGCGGAAAACAGATATATTCGAACAAAAGCAAAATGACCCTCACCACCCCGGAGCTGGGGCCCGGGGAGATATATATCTACGAGATAACGGGGCATTAAGCGCAAAAACGGCGGAGAGCAAACGCTCTCCGCTTTTTTTAACGCTCCGCCTCGTGCGTCATCCCGGCGCCGGTTCGCCGTTGCTGTTGCGGTCATCTCGGCGGAAACGGCTAGGCTCCACGGCCGTCATTTCGTAGCCTTCGCCGAGATGACCCGCAACAGACAGGACTTCCGGCGGGATGACGCGGAGCGCTTTTTGCGGTGGTGAAAAAAGAGAGAAAATATTGCGGGGGCGGCGGGAAAACGTGGTATAATGGTATTGAAGTTTTACATGCGGCGGCGGCAGCCGCCCGAAACGGAGATACCAATGAACGATACTTCCAACGTAGCGCAGCTCAACAATGCCGGCGCGCAGGGC
>JAGDAG010000025.1 GCA_017959625.1 Abditibacteriota bacterium
GCGCCGGGGAGCAGGCTTTTCGTGAAGATCTGCTCCTTTGTTCCGAAACCGGTGATGATATATGCGTCTTTATTGCGTTTTTTGAGTTCATCCGCAAGAAAACACATGGGAGCGCAGCCCACGCCTCCACCCGCAAGAAGGCTGACGCAGTTATCTTCGGGAAGCGGGAAACCTTTTCCCAGAGGCCCTACGATCCGGCACCGGCCGGTCATTTCAGCAAGAAGGGCGGTGCCCTTTCCTACAATATTATAAACCAGCTCTATACAGCCCTTTTCCCGGTCTGCGCGGCATATAGACAAAGGCCTTTTCAAAAGAGGGTCTGTCTGCCCGGGAGCTGCCGTATGCACGTTTACAAACTGCCCCGGCGCGCACTCCTCCGCGATCTCCGGCGACCTGAGGACAAGCCTCATGGTCCCCGGCGCCAGGGGCTTATTGGAGATTATTTCTGCATCAACTATATAAGGCATATCTTTCCTTTACAAAACGGCGGTGACGTCATCGTGGCTGAGCTCAGGCTCCGCGGGTTCCGCAGGCTTGGTCTCTGCGGGAGGCGCCGTTTCGGCAGGTTCGCCTCCGCCGCCGCTTTCTGCAGGAGGCTTTTCGTCGATAATGGGGGCGTCTGTCACTCTGGAGGAGCTGCCCGAACGATAGTCGTCTCCCCTGTATTTCCGTTTGCCCGGCTCTGTAGCGTCTTCGATCTTGACTGATTTCAGGGCTTCTTTATCTATATATCCGTCCATATAGCCGAGAACGCCGTTCATATAATCTCTCCATATAGGGCCGCAGGAGCCGCCGCCGCTGAAATATCCGGGGAGTTTAGAATAATCGTCGCTGCCTATCCAGACGATGGCTGTAAGCACCCCCGGCACGTAACCTGCGAACCAAACGTCGTACATACCGTTGGTGCCGGTCTTGGCTCTTGCATTTTTGACCGAAGAGACCTGCCTGCCGGTACCGGAGGTGACCACCGAACGCAGCATGCTGTCCATATTTCTGGAAACGTCTTCCCCTATTACGCGGACTGCCTTTTTCGGCGTATGGTTATCGATATATATATTCTTTTTGTCGGCGTCATATACTCTGTCTATAGTGGTAGCCCTTTGCAGTATGCCGTTGTTGGCCACCACGGTATAGGGCATGAGCATCTCTATGGGCTTGATACCCCCCATACCACCGATGGCCGCCGCGAGAACAGGCTCGATGGGGGTGTCTATACCCATCCGCTTGGCGAGGTTCACCACGTTTTCTATCCCGGCCCTTTCGGCGGCGCGGATGGCCGGCAGGTTGATACTCCGGGCCACCGCCTCTCTCATGCTCACGGTGCCTCCGTAGCGGCCGTCAAAGTTTTTGGGATACCATTTCCCCTGACGGAAACGTTCATTGGAGATACGCGTGGAGGGTCCCCAGCCCAGTTTTTCCATGGCGCAGCAGTAATCAACTATCTTGAACACAGAGCCGGGCTGCCTTTTGGCCTGCGTGGCCCTGTTGAATTCGGAATGCCTGTCGATGGAACCTATCATGGCCCTTATAAAACCGTTGCCGGGCTGGATGGACACCATGCAGCTTTCTATCCGGGGATATCTCTTTTTCAGGGGTTCGTTCCTGCCGTAAAAAACCTTTTCGGCGTGATCCTGGATACGGGTGTCAAGGGTGGAATATATCCTGAGGCCTCCGTTATAGATCTCGTCCTCGTCAAACCGCTCGCCCAGTTCTTTTATGAGGTAATTGACAAAATGCTGATACTTGCCGCTTTTGCTTTTGGTCCGGGTGATCTTCAGGTTCATCTCCGAAGACACGGCGTTTTCGTATTCGGCTTCGCTTATATATCCCTGCTCATTCATGAGCCTGAGCACCACGTTGCGCCTTTCCTTTGCCTTGACGTTGTTTTTTGCATAATAGGAAGGCGCTTTGGGCAGGCCGGCAAGAAAAGCGCACTGGGGAAGAGTGAGGTCTTTTACGTCCCTGTTGAAATAGGTTTTTGCGGCAGCCTGCACTCCGAAGGCGCCGTTTCCGTAGTAAATGCGGTTAAGATAGCTTTCCAGTATCTTGTCCTTGCTCAGCTGCCTTTCCAGCTGAAAAGCCACCAGGACCTCCTGGACTTTTCTGTCGATGGTCTTTTCGCTGCCGAAACCCAGCTTAAGGTTTCTGGCAAGCTGCATGGTGATGGTGGAACCGCCCTGGGCCATGCTGTGGGCGGAAAAGTTTTTGGCAAGGGCCCTGAACATGCCTATGAAATCTATCCCTTTGTGTTCGTAGAAGCGTTTGTCCTCCACCGATATGGTGGCATTTTTCAGATGGGCGGGGATAACGGCAAGATCCACGTTGGTCCTGTCTTCCTTGTATATCCTGTCGATGATGATATCGTTTCCGTTTTCATCCTTGTTTGCGGCGTATATCACCGTGGCCTCGGGAGACTCTATGACGTCAAGCTTGTTGATAAGCTGCGCGTTATCGTAATACTTGCCGACTCCGTAACCTATGACTGCGGCGGCAGCCACGAACACCAGCAAAAGAAAATATGTGATTAATGTTTTCAGGCAGCACATGAATCTGGACCGCTTTTTTGAATTATTCTTCTGGATTCTCATTTATTGTTCCGTATATGCGTGGAAGGATATTTCTCCGGACCTGCGTTTGAAATATACTATTCATAATTATTATACCATATCCGGGGGCTAAATATTGCAGCTTGAAGGAAAATGGCTCCAAAAACCCCTCCGCATGGCGGCAAAACCATGCCCGGAAGCGAAGGATACAGGCGTTTCAGGCAAAAAAAACGCCCCCCCACGGGGACGGCCTATTATTTATACTCGGGCTCCGCGGAGGTATCGTAATCGAAATCCCACCCAAGAGCCGGGGCTTTCCCTTCGAACCAACGGCTGCGCCAGATCATGGAGGCCTTCGCTTTTACGGAGCCGCTGTAGCGGAGGTTTTTGTTGGCCCTCAGGTTTTTGACACAGTCCAGGAAGGTCAGCCTGATCTTCCAGTGGGCTACAGTTCCGTCTTCATATTCTATGCGCGCCACGTTGTCCGCGACCATTTTGCCGGACTTGATATCGGTCCTGATGTCGAAGATATTGTTGGCTTTGATATAATAGTCGCCCACGTGCCTGCCGTTCTCCCCGGTCACCCAGCACACTCCCTCGTCAGTTATGACCGTATAGCCGCGGTCAGTTTTTTCGGCGCCCACCACACAGCAGTCTGCGGACACCCACACCAGCTCACCGCCGTAATAAAGCGCCTGCAGGTCGTAAACGTGGCCGTTTCTCCCCATATGCTGTTCCCGGTCATAGCGCGCCATCTCGCCGCGGACGTTGTATTTTTCAAGTGTAAAATCACCCATCGTTTCCTTCCCCGCAAGCCCGCAGTTCTGTTCAAACTGAAACCGGTTTGCCAGAAATCTGTTGACGAACATATACGGAGGCACATGGGTGAACTTTGTATTGACCACGCCGCCGTTGTGGAAGAAACCTTCTCCGAAATGCACGGAGTGCCTGTAAACGGTAAAATTGCGATAACGCAGGATATCCGTATCGTATATCTTCATATCGGGTATATGCTTCATATCGACCGGGATCCTCTCACAGACTTCGATACAGGCTTCGATACCGGAAAAAAGGCAGCCGGCGCATTTGAAAACGGCGAAGGTGATCTTATGCCCCATACTTCTGGGGCTGGAAAGCCCCGCCGCCCACATTACAACGACTATTATCATGAGAGCGGGGACCAACGGCAACCATTTCTTTTTCATAGGGAACAAACCTCGACTGTAACGGCGCAAAAAACTATTATTTACCGGAACGGGAACGGACCGAACCGACCCGGGTTTAAATATATTATAGCACAAAAAGCCGGCTTATTGCCACCGGCGGCTAAATCTGCTATAATAAATGTATCGCCACAATGATTTTTGAGATATCTTAAAGCGGGAGGACAAAATGAAGATCTTGATTATTGTTATCGTATTGGCCATAGTGATAATAGCGCTATCGGCCTGCGTAAGGAAAAAGGGCGCCAAAGAGCCCTCGGAGGCAGCTGCGGCCGGCAGCGCCGCAGGCCGGGCAAGGCTTTTCTATCTGGGGCACGGCTCCCTCAGGATCACCACAAAAGAAGGAAAGGTGATATATATAGACCCCTACGCCGGCAAGGATTATAAAAAACCGGCAGACCTCATACTGGTCACCCACGGGCATCCCGACCACAACGCCATAGAGAAGGTGGAAAAAAGGAAGCCTGACTGCCGGATAATCACCTGGAAGGAAGCCCTTAAGGGCGGTATCCGCCAGACCTTCGACCTGGGCTACGTCATGGTGGAAGCCGTGGAGGCCGGCTACAACCCAAACCACAACGTAAAGGAATGCGTGGGCTTTATCCTTACCCTGCCCGAGGGCGTTTCGGTTTACGTTTCCGGGGACACCTCCCGCACGAAGCAAATGCCCTCTCTGGCAGAAAGGAATATAGATTACGCCTTTTTCTGCTGCGACGGCAAATACAACATGGGCCCGGAAGAGGCTGCCGAATGCGCCTCGCTGGTGGGGGCAAAACACAATATCCCCTATCATATGGCTCCCGGAGCTCTGTTCGACAGAAGCGCGGCGGAAAAGTTTGACGCGCCGAACCGCATGATAGTAGCCGACGGCGAAGAAATTGACCTTGTGAAATAATAACGGCAAAAAGAGCCGGGGCGAACAGGCCCCGGCTCTTATTTTCACTCGGACTTACTCTATCCTCCGGCACATCCACCGATAACGGGAGTGTCTATCCTGATAAAATCATAATCCGTGGTCTTCCCCGGCGAAATGGTTATGGTGAGAGTCACGTCCCTGCCAACGAACCGGGCCAGGTCCATGGCAAAGGGCGTCCTTCCCCTGCAATACGCCGATTTTTCCAGCGCTACGCCGCTGCGCGCGGCTGAGACCCTGACCTCAAACCCGTCGGACTTCTCCGCAAGGCCCGGCGCGCCGAAATCAAAGACGGCGGAAAACATCCGGGCGCCCCGGGGCATAACCGCCCGGAACTCCATGACGATCTCCCCCTTAGGTCCGTTATCCGACGGATCGTAGGGCAGCTGCGCCAGAAAGCTGCAGCCGTCCGGGATCACCGCGCTGTTCCCAAAGCCTTCCCCGCCGTTATAGCCTTCGCAGGCCTTCAGTTTCAGGACGCCGTCCGACGTCCTTATACCCAGCCGCTTGGGCTGCTCGGAGAGATACAGGGGCCTTGAAAAAGCGCCCTCCGGCCACAGAGTACCATCGATATAATAGTAAACGTCCTTTTGCAGGCGTTTCCCCTCGTAAACCGGGTCCTTGATATGGCTCCAGAGGGAGGCGGGCCTGCCGTTTATGGTCCTTATCTTAACGCCGTCATGGGTCTCTATGCCGGTATTTTCCGCCACGGCAAGCTTTACGCTGTAACGGGCGGGGGCCGACTCCATATCCACGCCGGGCTCCATGGATATGGCCGGATACGCGGGCTGGGTATCGTAAAAGGCCATAAAGCTCCCGTATTGTTCCGTAAGCCATGGGATGCTGTTGTGCCACATATAACGGTCGGTTTTCCCCAGCCCCAGGGCCGTGACCGGCGCCGCCGACGAGATCAGCCGCATGTCGCCGTAATGGCTGGCGTGGTTTATGCCCAAAGGGATCAGGGCGCAGAATTTCAGATAAGGGGCCACCACACCGTTGGCGCCCTCCCCTCCCAGCGCCAGGCCGGGAAGCTCCCGGCGTATCTTTTGCAGCAGGGCCTCCGTGCCTTTCGTGAGCACGCAGTCTCCGGGATCGTTATCGGGGTCTATGTAATAGGCCTGGTCCAGATATACGGCGTCCGGCTTGTATTTGGCGTATATATCCTTCAGCGTTCCCACAAAGAAATCCTGCCATTCCTTCTCTGCCGCGTTCATATAGCCGATGGGATCTTCGCAAAGGGTCCAGGCGTCGGGGGCTCCCGTCACGCGGTTTTTCAGCTGGTATTTTGAGAATCTTTTGTAAAGAGGGTTGCCATAGCCCACCCCGAAGATATTTGTATGCAGCATTATGCGAAAGCCCATGGCCTTCAGCCGGCTTATCCTCTCTTTTGCCCTTTCGCTCATGGTATAATCGGGATAATTGACGTCATAGGGGTACGTGCGCCAGTCCGGATAGTATATGAGCACCGTTTCCGGTTTCACGTCTTTGGCCAGAGCCTCATAGGCCGTCATGGGAGCCCCGAAGTCAAACACCGCCATTTTTATCTTGTTCGTCCAGTAGGGATGGGCGGGTATGGCGGCAGGAAGGGAGCGCCGGTAAATATCCGCATACAGGGCGGCGCCGTCCTGCCAGGCGCCGGTAAAGGGCTTCTCCGTAAAAGGGCAATAACCGAGATCAAGGTCGAAGCGCCCCGGAGAATGGACAAGTGTGAGAGATGCGTATCGGAGCCTGTCCGGGGAATAATACAGGACGCCTTCCCTTTCTCCCTTCATAACTATAACAAAGGGCAGCTCCCAGCTGACGGGATATTTCCACGAGTATTCGGCGTAAGGCGAGTTTTGATCAAAGACCACGCCGCCCTTTACCGGCACGCACACCCTGCAATCGTCCGGCACAGACAATGCAAATGCAGATACAGCCAACAGCATTACCGCGGCAACAAGCAGCGCGGCATTAAAAACATTCGGTTTCGTCATAATAACTTTCTCCGTAAACTACCTGAGCACCTCGTAGGCCGGATACTCCCGGAGGAACTCATAACCCAGCTTTTGCGCCAGCCCCATGGAAGCAAGGTTGGCCGCATCCCAGCTGGGATAAAGCCCCGCCTCCAGGCATCTCAGGATAAGCGCCGAACAGCAAACGAGAGCCAGATGCTTTCTGCGTTCCGGCTCGGCGGTGGCCACCTCTATCTCTATCCCTTCTCTGTAGCGGGAATACGAAGAAGCCCCGGAAACTATCTCTTTGTTTTTGACTGTCACCATGCCCATGCCGTCGGCAAGGAACCTGTCCCTGCTGCCGAAGCAGGACACGAAATCCCGGGAGAAGGGCTTCTCAAGACACTTGCCGTATAACTCTCCGTCTATAGGCTTCAGCTCATACCCCGGGGGCAGCAGCTCCAGGTTCCGCGTAAGGGCCTTTCTGTCGAACCGGGTATCCTTTCTGATGGCGTATCTCGTCACTCTGCGGGCGGCGGGAAAGGTTTTCTCTATAATCTTCTCCCAGCCGCGGTCTTGTGGCACCAGGATGGAGAAGCCTTTGGGCGCCGCTTCCAGAAGCCCGGCGTCCGGCGCCCCGGCGGGAAAGCCGAAGCAGCCCAGATACGCAAAGGCGGAACGGGGGTCATCCGCATCCGTAACGTAAACCGTCCCCATGACCTTTTGCAGACAGGACAAAATGCAGGTGTCGTCCATGCCGGCAAAAAGCGCCTTTGCCTTTGAAGTGTCTTTCAATTCGTAAACCATATCCCCTCTCGGCGAGTTACATACCGGCCCCCGGCGTCAGAACCGGGAAAACTACTATTATGATAACATACCCGGCCCCGTTATTCAACACGCCCCGTATTGAACGCTGCCTTCAAAACTGCTATAATTATTATATAATCACCAACAAGGACATGCTTTGCCCGCCTTCTTCGGGCAAACCGAAATAATAATGAAGATCATATTTGCATTGCTAATACTGACGGCCTTCGCCTGCGCCCTGCCTCTGGGGGCGAAGCCCCTGCCGAAGGTGCCCCTTTGGCAGAGATACGACGTCACGGTTTTCAGCGACAGGGAATACGAAAACCCCTATGCCGACGTGGATATAGAAGCCGTCTTCACCCACGAAAGCGGAGAAACCATAAAGCTGTACGGCTTCTGGAACGGCGGCAACCGGTGGACGGTGCGTTTTGCCCCCACCAGAACGGGGCACTGGAATTACGAGGTGCATTGCTCCGACCCGGACAACAAGGGCCTGGAAGGCGCCGCGGGCACCATCGACGCCGTGAAGAATACGGGGAAATCGTGTATCGACCGCCACGGCTTCGTGCGCGTTTCCGCCAACGGCAGATATTTTGAGCACGCAGA